>NZ_JBFBKP010000059.1:0-26625 GCF_040702285.1 Arthrobacter sp. NPDC080086 | reverse complement strand
GCCGGGGGACCGGGGCCGCCGCCGCCGATCCCCCGGCGGCCGCGTGCGCCGCCGTCGGCCACCAGGTCCAGTTCGTCGTCGGAGGCGATCAGCACCGTGGCATGCCGGGCGAGCGGCGTCAGCACGGCGCGTGCCTCGTCGCGGGACCAGAGCTTGGCGCGGTAGTTCACGTCCAGGGAGACGGTGAGCCCCTCGGCGGCGCCGCGGGCGGCGGCGTAATCCACGGCCCGGCGCGCGTCCGGGCTGAGGGCCGGGGTGATGCCGGTCAGGTGCAGCGCCCGGGGCGCGGCGGCGAAGGCCCGGTCCACGTCGTCCCGGTTGAGCGTGGAGCCGGCGGACCCGGCCCGGTAGTAGAACGCCCGGCTGATGTCCGCGGTGCGGCGTTCGAGGAACATCACCCCGGTGCCGCGGGTGTCCTCCACCCGGTGGCGGACGTCGATGCCCTCTCCGCGCAGGCCGCGCAGGATGAATTCACCGTGCGGGTCGGCCCCGACGACGCCGGCCCAGGCCACGCGGTGGCCCAGCCGGGCGACGCCGACCGCCACGTTGGATTCGGCCCCGGCCACGTGCATGCCCAGGCTCCCGCCGGCCGAGAGCGGACCGGCGGAGCGGAGCGAGACCATGGCCTCACCGAGGGTGAGCAGGTCGACGCTCACGGCTGACCCGCGGCGTAGCCTGAGGCTAGTTCCACGAAGGCCCGGGCGCGTTCCCGGACGGGTTCGAGGTCCCCGCCGGAGGCGGCGTCGCCGAACAGCGGCCCGCCCAGGCCCACGCCCACGGCGCCGGCGTCCCAGTAGCTTTCGGCCTCGTTCAGTCCCACGCCGCCCACCGCGATGAAGGGAATGCCGGGGAACGGGTCGCGGACGGCCTTCAGGTAGCCGGGGCCGCCGACGGAGGCGGGGAAGAGTTTCACGGCCGTGGCGCCGCGGTTCATCGCTTCGTAGGACTCGCTGGGGGTGAACGCCCCGGCCAGGACGGGCAGCTCCAGCCGGACCGCTTCCTCGATGGAGGAAGCCAGCGAGGGGGTCACGATGAACTGTCCCCCGGCCTCGGCAACGTCGGCGACGTCGTGTGCGGTCAGGACGGTGCCGGCGCCGACGTAGCAGCCCCCGGGCGCCGCGGCCCGGACCGCCGCGATGGCGCCCAGGGCGTCGGGGGTGGTGAGGGCGATCTCGACGAAGCGGAAGCCCTCCCCGAGGGCGGCGAGGGCCGCGCGGGCGGCCGCTCCGCCGTCGTTGCCGCGCACGATGGCGACCAGGCGGGTGGTGCTGATGCCGCCCAGCAGCGCCGCTGAAGTGAGGGTGGTGTTCACGCTTCCTACCATTCTGCGAAGGCGCCGTCGTTGTGGCGCCAGACCGGGCCGCGCCAGGCGTGGCCGCGCTTGTCCGCGGCACGGACCACGGCCTCGTCGATCTCGATGCCGAGGCCCGGGCCGGTGAGCCGCTCGATGTGGCCGTCGACGAATTTCAGCGGCGTCTTGTCCACCACGTAGTCCAGGACCTCGGCGCCCTGGTTGTAGTGGATGCCGATGCTCTGCTCCTGGATCAGGAAGTTCGGCGTCGCGAACCCCACTTGCAGGCAGGCGGCCAGGGCCAGCGGCCCCAGGGGGCAGTGCGGGGCCAGCTGGACCTCGTAGATTTCGGCCAGCGAGGCGATCTTGCGCACCTCGGTGATGCCGCCGGCGTGGGAGAGGTCCGGCTGGGCCACGGCGATCCCGGCCTGCAGGGCGGGCAGGAATTCCTGCCGGCTGTAGAGCCGCTCGCCGGTGGAGACCGGGGTGGTGGTGGAGGCGGTGAACTCCCGGAGCAGGTGGGTGTTCTCCGGGACCACGGGTTCCTCGAGGAAGAACGGCCGGTACGGTTCCAGCAGCGGCGCCACCCGGCGGGCGTTCGCCAGGCTGAAGCGGCCGTGGAAGTCAACGGCAACGTCGCGGTGCTCGCCCAGGACCTCGCGCGCGGCGGCGACCCGGCGGACGACGCCGTCGAGCTCGGCCACGGAGGCGAGCGGGCTCATCCGTCCGCTCGCGTTCATCTTCACCGCGGTGAGGCCCACCTCCAGCTGCGCGCTGATCTGGTCCGCCACCTCGTTGGGTTCGTCGCCGCCCACCCAGCCGTACATCCGGATCCGGTCCCGGACGTGACCGCCCAGGAGCTGGTGCACGGGGGTGTTGAAGTGCTTGCCGGCGATGTCCCAGAGTGCCTGGTCCAGGCCGGAGACGGCGCTGGCCAGGATGGGTCCGCCGCGGTAGAAGGAGCCCTTGGTCATCACCTGCCAGTGGTCCTCGATCCGCAGCGCGTCCTGGCCGATCAGGACCTCGGAGAGCTGGTCCACGGCGGTGCGGACGGTTTCGCTGCGGCCCTCGCAGGTGGCCTCGCCCCAGCCGACGATGCCGCTCTCGGTCTCGATCCGGACGAAGAGCCAGCGCGGCGCGACGAGGAAGGTTTCGATTCTGCAGATGCGTGTCATTCGTGCCTAGCCCTTGGTGGCCCCGGCCGTGAGGCCGGAAACGATGTATTTCTGCGTGAAGAGCGCAATGATCATGATCGGGATGGTGACCACCGTGGCCGCGGCCATCAGTCCGCCCCAGTCGATGCTGGCGTAGGAGACGAAGTCGAAGATCGCCACCGGCAGGGTCTTGGTCTTGGAGCCGGAGAGCACCAGGGCGAACATGAAGTTGTTCCACGAGAAGATGAAGGACAGGATGCCGGCCGTGGCGATGCCGGAGACGGAGAGCGGCAGGGTGATCCGGCGGAACGCCCCGATCGGGGTGAGGCCGTCCACCTGGGCGGATTCCTCCAGCTCCAGCGGCAGCGAGTCGAAGTAGCTCATCATGATGTAGACGATCAGCGGCAGCGCGACGAACATGTGGCTGAGGATCAGCACCTCGAAGCCGCCCACCATCTTCAGGTTGGAGAAGACGTAGTACCAGGGCACCAGCAGCGAGACGCCGGGGATGACGCGGGCCATCAGGACCACCAGGGCAGAGCGGTGCATGGTGAACCGGCTCATGGCGTAGGCGGCGGGGACGCCGAGCACCAGGGACAGCGCCGTGGAGACGAAGGCCACCCAGAAGCTGTTGAAGATGAAGATGAAGTAGTTGTTCCGCTGCAGCACGTTGGCGTAGTTCTCGCCGGTGGGCGTGAAGACGAAGGACTTGGCCGTGTCGTAGATGTCCACGTTGGTCTTGAAGGAGGCCAGCAGCATCCAGATCAGCGGGGCGATGAGGAAGAGCACGACGGCGATCAGGGCGACGACGCGGAAGACCTTATAGGCGCGGGTGGCCAGCGGCTTGCGGCGGCGGGCGGGACGGGGCGCCGCGGACGGGGCGGGGACGGTGCCGGCCGGGGTCTGGGTGGGGACGGTCATTTGCTTACCGCTTTCTTGCGCATGGTCAGCAGCCACATGGTGCCGATGATGATCATGAAGAACAGGATCAGCACCGCGGAGGAGAGCCCGTACTGGTTGTAGTCGAAGCTCAGGCCGTAGGCGTAGACGTTGAGGGTTTCCACCTCGTGGAAGGATCCGCCGCCCTTGCCCTTGGTGGCGTAGAGGATGTCGAAGGTCTTCAGCGCGTCGATGCCGCGCAGCAGGATGGCGACGATCACGGTCGGCATCATCAGCGGCAGGGTAATGAAGAAGAACCGTTGGAAGGAGTTGGCGCCGTCCATCCGGGCGGCCTCGTCGGGTTCGTCCGAGAGCGAAGTCAGGCCGGCGAGAAGGATCAGCACCACCATGGGCGTCCACTGCCAGATGTCCATGAAGATGGTGGTGCCCAGGGCGGTGTCCTGGCCGGAGAGCCACGGCTGCGGCGGGATGCCGATCATGCCTAGGAGCTGGTTGACGAAGCCGATGTTGGGATCGAAGATCAGGCGCCACATCATGCCGACCGCCACGGGGGTGGCCACCAGCGGGAGCAGGATCGCGACGCGGACCCACTTCTCGCCGCGGAACGGCCGCCAGAGCAGCAGGGCGATGCCCATGCCCAGAACTACTTCGCAGATCAGGGCCACGCCGGTGAAGGAGAGCGTGCGGCCGACGGCGGGCCAGAACCGTTCGACGTCGGAGAGCACCGTGACGTAGTTGTCCAGGCCGATGAACTCCGACGCCGCGCGGACCGAGCCCTGCGAGTCGGTCAGGCTCAGGTACAGGGTCCAGGCCAGCGGGAAGATGATCAGGACGCCGACGAAGATCATCGCCGGGGCGGCGAAGAGCCACTTGCGGTGCCGGTTGGCCCAGGCGGAGAAACTGCGCTGCGGGCCGGCTGAGCGGGCCGGGCCACGGCCGGCGGTCCCCGGCGGCGTGTCGCTGCGGGTGGTGTTCAGAACAGACATGGTTCACCTAAGGAGTCAGGGGGTGAAGGTGGGGCCGGCGTTCCGGCCCGGAGTGGAGCGGTCCCCCGCGGGACGGCCGGAAACCGGCCGTCCCGCAGAGGAGGGAGCGCTACTTCTTTTCGCTGTCCAGGAACTTCTGGAACGCGTCCGACGCCGAGGAGGCCTCGGTGGAGGCATCAGCGCCGGTGATCGTGGCGACGATCGGGGCACCGACGATTTCGCGGGCCTTGCCGACGGTGACAACCTCGGGACGGTCGTGGCCGACGCCGTTCTTGGCGCTGACGGCGATCGCGTCCGCGAGGTCCTTCGGGTAGGTGGAGGTGCCGGCCGGGTCGGCCCAGACCGAGGCGCGCGGGCCGGGGACGCCGGCCTTCTGTGCGGCCAGGGTGCGGTCCTTGCTGGTGGCCCACTGGATGAACTTCCAGGCGTTGTCCTGGTTGCTGGAGGCCTTGTTGATGGCCAGGCCCCACGAGGGGATGTTGTACGGCTTGGAACCGGCCGGGCCGGCGGGGAGGGCGGCGAAGCCCACCTTGTCGGCGACCTTGGACTTGGCCGGGTCGGTGGCGTTCTTGTAGAGCGAGTCGGCCTCGGTGTAGAAGGCAGCCTTGCCCTGGGTGAAGATGGCCATCGCCTCGGGCCAGCTCATGTCGGTGCTGACGTTCTTGGGGCCGGAGTTCTTGATCAGGCCGCCGTAAAAGGAGTAGGCCTTCTTGGCCGCGTCGCTGCCGATGGCGGACTTGCCGTTGGCATCGATGAAGTCGCCGCCGAAGCTGTAGAGGAAGCTGGAGAACTGGGTGACGGCGGCGGACTTGCCGGTGCGGGCCACGAAGCCGGCGGTGTCAGGGTTGGCGGTCGAGATCTTCTGCGCGGCGGCCTGCAGCTCGTCCATGGTCTTGGGAACCTCGATACCGGCGGCCTGCAGCAGGTCCTTGCGGTAGTAGAGGACCTCGCGCTCGGTGATGATCGGGACGCCGACCACCTTGCCGTCGACGGTGGAAGCCTTGACCGGGCCCTCCTGGTAGTCCTTCCAGTCCCAGCCGGCGTCGCCGGTGACCTTGGAGGTCAGGTCCGCGAGGTAGCCGTTCTTGGCGAACGCCTTGCCCTCCTGGAGCGGGCGGTACATCATGACGTCGATCTCGTCGCTGCCGGCGTTGAGCTTGACGTTGTACTGGTCGGAGAGCTGGTCCTCACCGAGCTGGGTGAGTTCGACCTTGAGGCCGGTGGCCTTCTCGAACTCGGGGATCGCGGCCTTGATGCCGTCGGTCCACACGTGGTTGGCCAGGGTGACCCGGACGGTGCCGGCTGCCTTGGCATCGCTGCTGCCGCTGCCACCGCCGCAGGCTGTCAGTCCGAGCGAGAGGGCCGCGGCCACCGCCGCGTATTTCACCATAGAACGCCGCTTCATTACGACTCCCTTGTCTTCAGGGCCGGACCCGGTCCAGCCGTGCGCGGATGCATCTTTACATCTGCTCTGGAGCGATCCTAGTGAAATAAAGCAGACTTAAACAACCCCTTGCGCCCACCCGTATGCTTTATTCATGCAAACCCCAAAGGCGGAGTCTTCAGCTGACCTGCACTCCGTGCTGGTCCAGACGCTGGGCCTCGCCATTGCCGAGGGGACCCTGGCGCCGCACTCAATCCTGCGGCTGGATGAACTCGAGACCAGGCACGGGGTGTCCCGGTCCGTGGTGCGCGAGGCCACCCGGGTGCTCTCGGCCATGGGCATGCTGGAATCCCGCCGCCGGCTCGGCACCGTCGTCCGGCCGGAGGAATGCTGGAACCTCTACGACCCGCAGGTGATCCGGTGGCGCCTGGCCTCGTCGCGCCGGGTGGACCAGCTCCGGGCCCTGAACGAACTGCGCGGCGCCATCGAACCGCAGGCGGCGCGGCTCGCCGCGGAGCGGGCCACCTGGGAGGCCGGCAGCGACCTGGTGGCGCAGGCCGCCCGCCTCTGGGCGGCCGGCCAGCGCGGCAATCAGGACGAGTTCCTCCGCCTGGACATTGAGTTCCACGCCGCCGTGCTCCGGGCCTCGGGCAACCCGATGTTCTCCCAGCTCCACAACCTGGTGGCCGAGGTCCTCACCGGCCGCACCGAGCACGGCCTGATGCCGCACCTGCCCCAGCACGAGGCGCTGCAGCTGCACGTCGACGTCGCCAGCGCCATCCAGCGCGGCGAAATGGACGCCGCCCACGCCGCCATGCGGCGCATTGTGGAGCAGTCCACCGAGGAAATCGGCGACATCTGGTCCAGCAGCCACCAGCAAAACGCCGGCAAGGACGACGCCGCGGCCGCCCCCGGGCCGGGGGCCGCCCCGCAACCGGGGACGGCCGCCGCCCCGTAAGCCGGGAGGCAACCCTGCGCTAGCGGCCGCCGGCGATCTTGCGGCTGCGCTGTTCCCGGGCCATCGGCCCATACGGGTAGACGCCGACGCGGGGCGCGCTGACCTCATCGAGCCGCGCCAGCTCGTCGGCGGAGAGCTCCAGCCCGGCCGCCGCGAGGTTGTCCTCCAACTGCTCCACGCTCCGCGCGCCCAGGATCACCGAGGTGACCGCCGGCTGCTCCGCCAGCCACGCCAGCGCCACCTGGGCGTCGCTGACGTTGTGCCCTTCCGCGATCGCGTGCACGGCGTCGACGATCTCCCAGGTGCGCGGATCCGCGTTGCGTGCCTCCCATGCCTCCATGCCGCGCTTCGGGTTCTCGCCCAGGCGGGTTGCGCCCTGCGGGGCCTGGTCGCGCCGATACTTGCCGGAGAGCCAACCGCCACCCAGCGGCGACCAGGGCAGCAGGCCGATCCCGGCGTCGAGGGAGGCCGGCACGATCTCCGACTCAATCTCGCGCACCAGCAGGCTGTACTGCGGCTGCAGGGTCACCGGCGGGTTCCAGCCGTGGGCGCGGGCCAGGTGCACGGCCTTGGTCAGCTGCCAGCCGAGGAAGTTCGAGAAGCCGTAGTAGCCGATCTTGCCGCTGCGCACGGCGTCGTCGAGGAACCGCAGGGACTCCTCCAGCGGGGTGATCGGGTCCCACGCGTGCAGCTGGTAGAGGTCGATGTGGTCCACGCCCAGCCGGCGCAGCGAATCGTCCAGCGCCCGGGTCAGGTGCCGCCGGGAGGTGCCGACGTCGTTGGGTGCCGCCCCCATCGGGAAGCGGCCCTTGGAGGCGATCACCACCGAGTCCCGCGCGTCCGGACGGGCGGCAAGCCAGCGGCCGATGATTTCCTCCGAGACGCCGGCGGAGTACACGTCGGCGGTGTCGATGAAGTTGCCGCCCGCGGCGACGTAGCGGTCGAGGATCGCGTGCGACTGTTCCTCGGTGGCCTCGGCGCCGAACGTCATGGTCCCGAGGGCGTAGTTGGAGACGACGGCGCCGCTGGCGCCCAGGGTGCGGTAGTCCATGCGGGTCCTCAGTCTTCGGTGGGGGTGGTCTCGAGCGAGTGGTAGTCGCGCCAGCTGTGTTCCGGTTCGTACCCGAGGACGCGGCGGGCCTTGTCGATCGAGAGCATGGTCTCGTGCTCGCCGAGGTCCTTGACCACCTTCACACCGGGGAAGACCTCGGCGGCGAGTTCGGCGCTGGGCCGGCTCATGACGGTGTCGGCGTTGGCGATCACGAAGGCCTCGAAGCCGGGTTCGGTGTAGGCCAGCGCCCGGGCCACGGCCTGTGCGCCGTCGCGGCCGTCGATGTAGCCCCAGAGGTTCCACTTGCGGAGCCGGGCGTCGGCATCGAAGGACGGGAATTCCTCGTAGTCCTCGGCGTCCATGACGTTGGAGAACCGCAGGGCGCTGATGCTCAGGGTGGGGTCCCAGCGGGTCAGCTGGATCGCCATCTGCTCCTCCAGGTGCTTGACCAGGGAGTAGGTGCTCTCCGGGCGGGCGGGGTATTCCTCGTCCACCGGGATGTAGGGCGGGTCGATGTCGAAGGGCAGGCCCAGCACGGTCTCGCTGGAGGCGTAGACGATTTTCTTGATGCCGGCCCGGCGGGCGGCCTGGAAAACGTTGTAGGTGGCCAGCATGTTGTTCTCGAAGGTGGCCGCGTCAGGGGCCAGTCCGGGCGCCGGGATGGCGGCCAGGTGCACGATCGCGTCGAATCCCTCGTGCCGGTCGTCCAGGCCCAGGATCACGTCCACCACGTGGCCGTAGTTGCGCAGGTCAACCCGGGTGAAACCGGGGTCCCGTTCCCCGGTCTGGTCCAGGGCTGTCACCTGGTGGCCGTCGGCCCTAAGCCTGCGGACCACGTGCCGTCCCAGTTTTCCGTTTGCTCCGGTTAGTGCAATTCTCATCGGTTCTCCTCGGTGATCGCGACGCTGCCGTGGCTCCACCCTAGATCGGCCGCGGCCCCGCCGCACACAGGGTCCGCCCAGAGGACAGTGCTACACGCGCTCCTCCCGCGGTGACTTTCGGCCCTAGGCGGCGGCCGGGGCGGCGGCGATCGTGGGGGCATGGGCGCAGATCAGCGGATTGTCGTGGGTGTCGATGGCTCGGAATTCTCGACGACTGCGTTGCGCCTCGCGGGGCGCATGGCCGACGGTCTGGGTGCCCCCCTGGCCGTGGTCACCTGCCTGGGCAGTTCCGACCACTTCTTCGCCTCCCACCTGCCGGAGGAGCGCGCCGCGTCCACCGAAGAGCTGGAGGAGACCGCCAAACGGCTGCTGGAGGAGACGCTGGAGCGGGCCTTCGGCAGCGAGCGCCCGGAGCGGCTGAGCCGTGAGGTGAGGTTCGGCCCCCCGGCGAAGGTGCTGGTCGACGAAAGCGCCGACGCCCAGCTGTTGGTGGTGGGCCGCCGGGGCCGCGGCGGCTTCCTCGCCCAGGTGATGGGATCGGTAAGCGGCGCCTGCGCCGCCCACGCTAAGTGCCCGGTCCTGATCGTGGGCCAGGACGACGCCGCACAGGCCGGGGCTGCCGGGACGGCGTGACGCCCGGGAGGCAACCCATGCAGTCGGCGCGAACCAGCATCGTAGCGGGTCTGGCCCTGATGGGCGTCGGGCTGCTGTGGCTGCTCGACGTCCTCGGGGTGCTGGCGGGCGCCGTCGTGATCCCGCCGCTGATCTTCGCGGCCGTGGGCGTGGCCTTCGCGGTGCTGTTCGTCCGGGACCGGGCCTTCTGGTGGGCGGCGATACCCGGTTCGGTCTTCCTGGGCCTGGCCGCCGTGATCCTGGCCGGCCAGGCCGGCGCGGGCGGCCGGGCCGGCGCCTTCCTGTTCGTCCTCATGGCGGCGGGGTTCGCGGCCGCCTTCCTGCGGGTCCCCGGCTTCTGGTGGGCGCTGATTCCGTGCGGGGTGATGCTGACCCTGGCGGTGGTGGTGGCCCTGCCGGCAGGCCTCCCGGATGCCACCACCGCCGCCGTCTTCTTCCTGGGCCTGGCGGTGACCTTCGCCGTGCTTGCCCTGGTCCCGGTCCACGGGGAACCGGAGTCCGGGGCGTCGCGTGCCGCCGCCGCGGGCGGAACCCCCGTGCGGCAAGTGCGGATGCGGTGGCCGCTGGCGCCGGCGGCCGTACTGGGCGTGCTGGGCCTGGCGTTCCTGGTGCAGGCCGCCGCCGTCCTGGTACCGTCCGCCGTCGTTGTCCCGGCGGTGGTGATCCTCGCCGGCGTCGCGCTGCTCGCCTACGCGGTCCGTGCGCACCGGCACGGGGGCAACCGCCGGCACGGCATCTAGGCCGGGTTCGGCGGGAGGCTGTCCGGCGGGTGCCGCGGGCGGTTAGGATAGTCAGCATGCTTATCAAAGCGTCCTGAGCAGGCCCGACGGAAGGCACCACCATGAGCAGCTACCACCCCGAAAATGACCCGGCCAACCCGGACCCGCCCAAGCCCGGCGGCGGCTCGGCGGACCCGGAGGCCGCGGAGGCGCTGAAGGCCCGGCATGCCGCGGCCCGCGGCGACGGCCAGCCCGATGCCGCGGCGTCCCCGAACCCGGACCCGCTGGAGGGAAACATCACCGGGCTGGAGCCCGGCGGCGGCGTTCCGCCCGGCGAGACTCCCCCGGCGGAGGGCCAGATGAGCCGGGACCAAGGGCACGCCGAGTAGCGGTTTCCAGGCAGGGACTCCGGCCCGGCCCCGGTCCTATGAGCCGGCGTCGGAGCCCTGCACCAGTTCGTCGAGGGCTGCACGGAGCCGGGTGCCGGCGTCGTCCGCCACCTCACGCACCGCATCGCTGTCGCTGAGCTGCACCATGGTCTGCGGGTCGATCGCCTGGACCGTCGTGGCCGGATCCCCCGCCCCGCGGCGGACCACCACGTTGCACGGAAGCAGGGCGCCGAGCTCCGGTTCGGCGGCGAGCGCCTTGCTGGCCAGGTGCGGGTTGCAGGCACCCAGGATCACATAGTCGCCCACGGCCGACGCGGCGTCCTCCCCCAGTTTTGCCGCGAAGGTGTCGCGGACGTTGATCTCGGACAGCACCCCGAAGCCCTGGGCGGCGAGCGCCGCCTTGGTCCTCGCCACTGCTTCTTCCCAGCTGGCCGGCACGACGGCGGTGTAGGTGTACTGCATGCATCACTCCTTGACGGTGGCGGCCCTGGCGGGGGCGAGGTGCTTGCCAAACCAGTCTCTGGCCAGGATGGCCGCGGCGGCAAGGGTTCCGGGTTCCTCGAAGAGGTGCGTGGCCCCCTGGACCACGGCCAGCTGGTTCGGGCAACGCAGCTGGGCCTTGGCCTGGCGGTTCAGTTCCAGGACCTCGGTGTCCAGGCCGCCCACGATCAGCAGCGTCGGGGCGCGCACGGCGGCGAGCCGCGGGCCGGCCAGGTCCGGCCGGCCGCCGCGGGAGACCACGGCCGTGACGCGGGCGAAGGGTTCGGAGGCGGACCACAGCGCCGCCGCCGCGCCGGTGCTGGCCCCGAAGTAGCCCACATCGCACACTGCGGTGTCCTCCCGGGTACCCAGCCATTCCGTGGCGGCCGTAAGCCTGCGGGCGAGCAGCTGGATGTCGAAGACGTTCGCCCGGTCGCGTTCCTCGGCCGGGGTCAGCAGGTCCAGCAGCAGGGTCCCCAGCCCGGCGTGCTGCAGCACCCCGGCCACGAAGCGGTTCCGGGGGCTGTGCCGGCTGCTGCCGCTGCCGTGCGCGAAGACGACGACGGCGCGCGCCGGGACCGGAAGGTGCAGCTGTCCCGCCAGCCGCACGCCGTGGGCCGGGATCTCTACCTCTTCCTCGACCTCCGCCGGTTCCGGTGCCGCGGCCGTGCCCGTGCCCTGATAAGACGGGGCGTCGTGGAGCCGGCGGGCTGCGGCGTCGAGGAGCTGGACCACCTCGTCATCCTCGGTGGGTGAGAAGTCCCGGTAGTGGTAGCCGACGGCGGTGAATTGGCGCGGGGTGGCCAGGCAGATCACCTCGTCGGGCTCCACCAGCCGGGCGAGCGTGTCCGCGGGCGCCACCGGGACGGCCAGGACCACCCGGGCGGCGCCCAGCTGGCGGGCGATTTTGCAGGCGACCCGTGCCGTGGAGCCGGTGGCGATCCCGTCGTCGACGATCACGGCGATCCGGCCGGTCAGGTCCTGGCGGCGCCGGCCCTTGCGGAAGCGGGCCACCCGGTTCTCCAGGACCGCACGCTCGCGGTCCTCGACGGCAAGGAGCTCGTCCTCGCCCACCCGGGACTGGGCCAGGACGTGTTCTTCGAGGACCCGGGCCCCGCCCTCCCCGATCGCTCCCATGGCCAGTTCCGGCTGGTAGGGCAGGCCCAGTTTCCGGACCACGATCACATCCAGCGGGGCGTCCAGGGCCGCGGCCACCTCCGCCGCCACGGGCACGCCGCCGCGGGGAAGTCCCAGCACCACGATTTCCTTGCCCCGCAGGTCCCAGAGGCGCCTCCCCAGCTGCCGCCCGGCGTCGACCCGGTCTTCAAAAATGCTCATGGTCCCGGCTTTCCGATCAGGCGTGCGGCCGCCGGGCGATGCCGGCGGAGCGGGCCGCGGGGGCGGTGGATGCCCGGCCGGGCCGCTTCATCTCACTATCGTTCACGGCTTTCGGGGGCGTGAGGGCCCTTGGACCCGGTTTCGTTTGCGCCGGTTTGCCCTGCCGCGGCGCGGTTCCAGCGGGCCCCGGCGGGCCGCCCCGGGGGTGCTGAAGCGGGCTGCGCGGCGGGCCATGCGGTGGTCCCGGCCGCGGCGCCGGACGCGGGGCAGGACCGGCGCCGGGGGCTGCTGGGCGGTCAGGGCGAAGAACCACTGCTTCGCCAGTTCCACCAGCACCAGGTACACCACGGTCATGCCCAGCAGCGCCAGGAAGAAGGGCACCGGCAGCGGGTCGAATCCCAGCAGCCCGGCCAGCGGGGACAGCGGCAGGAAGATGCCCAGGGCCACGACGCCGAGGGACGCGCCGAGCAGTCCCATGGAGGGCCGGCTGCGGAGGAAGGGAACCCGTCGGGTGCGGATGGCGAAGATGATCAGCGTCTGCGTGGCGATCGACTCGATGAACCAGCCGGCCCTGAACTCCCCCGGGGCGGCGTTGAAGACGAACAGCATCAGGGCGAAGGTCGCGAAGTCGAAGAGGGAGCTGATCGGGCCAAAGAGGAACATGAAGCGCCGGATGAAGCCGATGTTCCAGTGCGCCGGGGCCAGCAGCTGCTCGCGGTCCACCCGGTCCCCCGGGATGGCCAGTTGGCCGGTGTCGTAGAGCAGGTTGTTGAGCAGGATCTGTCCCGGAAGCATCGGCAGGAAGCTCAACACCACCGAGGCCGTCGCGGCACTGAACATGTTGCCGAAGTTGCTGGAGGTCCCCATCAGCACGTACTTGATGGTGTTGGCGAAGATCCTGCGGCCCTCCATCACGCCGTCGGCCAGGACGCCCAGGTCCTTGTCCAGGAGCACGACGTCGGCGGCGTCCTTGGCCACGTCGGTGGCACTGTCCACGGAGATGCCGATGTCCGCCTGGTGCAGCGCGAGCGCGTCGTTGACGCCGTCACCCATGAATCCCACGGCCCCGCCGCTCTGGCGCAGCAGCCGGATGATCCGGGCCTTCTGCTCGGGCGAGACGCGGGCGAAGATGCTGGCCTCGCGGGCGGCGGCGCTCAACTCCGGGTCGGACATGGCCTCGGCCTCGGCGCCGGTGATGGTGCCGCCGGAGAGCACGCCGAGTTCGTCGCAGACCCGCTCGGCCACCTTCGCGTTGTCCCCGGTGGCGATCTTGACCGTGATGCCGAGTGCCTCCAGCCGGTCCAGCGATTCGCGGGCGTTGGCCTTGGGCGGGTCGAGGAAGACCAGGAAGCCGGCCAGCCCCAGCCCGGTTTCGTCGGCGGGGGTGAGGTCTGCCAGCCCGGGCGCCTCCCGGGTGGCCACCGCCACGACGCGGGACCCGGCGTCGAACTCTGCGTCCAGGAGCGCCTGCACCTCGGCCGTGACGGGTCCGCAGAGAGCCAGGACGTCCTCCGGGGATCCCTTTGTGATGATCCGCGGCGTGCCGGCGCCGTCGCGGACCAGCACCGAGGTGCGGCGCCGGACGTGGTCGAAACCGATGATGTCCAGCCGTTCGTGGCCGGCCGGGGTGAAGCCGGCGGCCTGCGGGGACTCCCAGAGCGCGGCGTCCAGCGGGTTCTGGCCGATCACCGAGGCCTTCGCCGCGGTGTAGTCCGCCTCCGTGGCCAGCAGGCCGAGGGTGAACAGCTCCCCGGGGTCCGGCCCGGCGGCCACGGGCAGTGCGGCGGTGAAGGTGATCCGGCCCTCGGTCAGGGTCCCGGTCTTGTCCGTGACCAGGATGTCCATGTCGCCGAGGTCCTCGATGCAGACCAGCCGCTTAACCAGCACGCGGCGGCGGGCCAGCTGCCGGGTACCGGTGGCCAGGCTGGTGCTGACGACGGCGGGCAGCAGCTGCGGGGTGATGCCTACGGCGATCGCCAGGGAGAACAGCAGCGACTCGATCACCGGCCTCTGCAGGAGCAGGTTGGCGGCGAAGATCAGGGTGGTCAGCCCGATCGCGACCTGCAGCAACAGGAAGGAGAAGCGTTTGAGTCCCAGCTGGAATTCCGTCTGCGGCTGCCGCTCCCCCAGTCCCAGGGCGATCCGGCCGAACTCGGCCCGTCCGCCGGTGGCGACCACCACCCCGGTGCAGCTGCCGGACTGGATAACGGTCCCCATGAAGAGGCAGGAGGTCAGGTCGCCCAGGGAGGCCTTCTCCGTCACCGGCGCGGGCGTCTTGGCCACCGGCAGGGACTCGCCGGTGAGGATGCTCTCGTCGCAGAGCAGGTCCTTGGCGGCGAGGAGGCGGAGGTCCGCCGGGATGATGGCGCCCAGGCCCAGCCGGACGACGTCGCCCGGGACCAGGGCGGTAACGTCCAGCTCCGCGGCCGCCCCCTCCCGGACCACGACGGCGGTGTGGGTGACGCGGGAGTGCAGGGCCTCGGCGGCCCGTTCGGCGCGGAATTCGTTGCTGAACCCCAGGCCGACGCTGACCAGGAGGATCACGCCGATCACCAGGGAGTTGGTGGCGTCGCCCAGGAAGAGCGAGAGCCCGGCGGTGATCAGCAGCAGGATCAGGATGGGGCTGCGGAACTGCCGCGCCAGCACCGACCAGGCACTGGCCTCGTGGGTCCGTACCGCGTTGGGACCCACCGCGTCCAGCCGCTCCACGGCCGCAGCCCGGGACAGCCCGTCCGGCCCGGAGCCGAGGGCGGCCAGGACGGCGTCGGGCGCCAGCCGCGCGGCGTCGGTGATGGTCAACGGCGGGGAGGCGGCCTCCCGTAGTTCAAGCTGTGACATGCGGTGTCCGTCCGAGTGCCTGCCAGTTAGGCCTAAGACTACGACCGGCACCGGCACCCGTCATGCGGTTTGGCGGATTTCCCGTCAGCGGTCGGGGCGCCGTCCGCTGCCGGCGGCCGGCCGGATTTGTCGTCGCCAAAAGAGTCCGGCGTCCTGTATATACTTTTTCTCGGTACGGTTTAGCAGAAGGCCGTTGGACGAATTTGGTCCGGCCCTGCCACCGTTCCCACCGTGAACTTGCTCGCCGTGGTGCCGCAGCTGCCGGATCGACACCTCGAGCGAAACGGCATTATCAAACAGTGGCAAGTGATTCATCTGTGGCTTCGATCAGCCAACACCTGAACCAATTCGTGCTCACCAGCGCTGACATGGAAGAGTTCCTCGGCGAATTGGCGAAGGTCTCCGCACGCACCCTCTCCGAGGACGGTGACGAGGTACTTTGCGGCATTACCCTCCTCAGGGAACGCAAGGCTGCCACCGTGGCCAGCAGCAGCGCTGCGGCGCAGGCCATGGACGAGATCCAGTACGGCTTCAGCGACGGCCCGTGCGTCACGGCATCCCGCGAACAGGTCCCGGTTCACATCGAGGACCTGGAAGCGGACGACCGGTGGCCGCAGTGCACGGCGCGGATCCGGGAACACGGCATGCGCTCGATTCTGGCGGTCCCGTTCCTCCTAGACGGCGACACCCGGGCCGCGCTCAACCTGTATTCGCGCCGCCCGCACCGCTTCGACGAGCGGGCCCGCGATCTGGCTCACGGCTTCGTGAACCAGACCTCCATGGCGCTGCGCCTCGCGGTCCGGTTCGCCCACTACAGCGAGAAGGCCAGCAACCTCAAGGCGACCCTGGAGACCCGCACGGGCATCGACGTCGCCGTCGGCATCATCATGGCGCAGAACCGCTGCAGCCAGGCGGAGGCATTCGAGCTGCTCAAGACCGCCTCCAGCACCCGCAACGTCAAGCTGCACACCGTGGCGGCAAGCATCGTCGATTCCCTCGGGCAGGGACCGGCGCGGACGCACTTCGACAGCTAGGCCGGCGGGGCGGCCGCCTCCTCGAGAACGGTCTTCAGGGCCTGTTCATGGGCCAGGATGCGGAAGTGTCCGCCGGTGTCGAGCTGGATATTCCGCGCCCCTGGCAGGACGCTGCCTTCCGGGATATGCGGGTCAAAGAGCCCGTAGATGGAGGTGATCCGCTCGTTGACCCGCTGCTCGCGGGAGAGCTGGAGGGTCACGGCGCTGCGCGGGGAGAGCGCCCGGAGGCTCGGCAGCAACAGATACCCGGCGTAGCGCGAGCCCGAGAACGGCGAGGCCACGGCCACCATGCGGACCAGCCGGCGCTCGGGGTCCAGGGCCATCATGGCGTACTTGCCGATCAGGCCGCCCTTGCTGTGCGCCACGATCAGGGTGTCCGTCAGGTCCCGGTCCCGCAGGTATCCGGCGATCAGTTCGGCGGCCTTCGGCACGGCCAGCCGGTTCCGCTGCAGCACGGTCACCACGTGCACCGGGTGCCCGGCGTCGTGCAGGGTCCGGATCAGCGGCAGCATGAAGCGCCAGTCCTCGAAAATGCCGGGAATGACGAGGACGGGGCGGCCCGTCCCGCTGAGGAATTCATCCGGGCTCACCCGGGAGACGGCGCTTCGCAGTTGGCGGCCGACGGCGTACACGTAGTCCAGCGCCCACCAGCCGGCGACCCGGAGAGGACTGCTCATGCGGCGGGCTCCGCGGCGTTGACGGTTTCGGTCCAACCGGCGAAGCGGAGGATCGCCTCGGCCACTTCGACGGATTTATTGTGCTGGACCACGTGTCCGGTGCCCTCGATCTCGAGGAACGCACCGGCGGCGGCCCCGGCCACCAGGCGGTGGCACCAGTCCCGCGGCGCCACCGGATCGTGCTCGCCGCGGAGCACCAGGACCGGGGCGGACACGTCCATAATCCGGTCCTCCAGGCGGTAGTCCATCATCACCCTGAGGTTTTTCAGGTACCACGCGGGTCCGCAGCGCAGGTAGTCGGTGAAGACGACGGCGTTTGAGGACGGGCTCTCGAAGAACAGGCAGTCCCGGCCCAGGGCCAGCGCTTGCCGGGCCACGGTGCGCCTGCGGTCGTTGACCACGGGCCCCATCAGGACCACGTGCCGGACCCGGGCCGGCTGCTGCACGGCCACCTCCGTGGCGAACTGGGTGCCCATCGAGTGCCCGACGATGACGAAGTCCAGCACTCCCAGCCGCTCCAGCGCGCCGATGATGTAGGTGGCCTGTTCGGCGGCGTTGAGGATGTGGTCCGGTTCCGGTGTGGCCCCGAAGCCCGGCAGGTCGATCGAGTAGGTGTCCACCGTCGCGGCGAGGTTCCGGTGCAGCCGCTCTAGGTAGCGGTGGGAGGCGCCGATTCCGTGGATCAGGACGACGGGGGGCGCTCCCGGCGCAGGCTCCGCGGTGCCCTTGGTTCCGATGCCGCTGCCGGCGGTTCCGGCGTCGTCGGTGTCCGCGGTCCTGCGGGAGGCGAACACGTGGCCCACGTGCCCGGCCACCTCAACCTCGATGCGCACGGGCCTGCTCATGGGGTATCTCGTTTCTTTCGGCGTCCCGTAAGCATACTGACTACACCTGAGCGGGTGCTGGGCGCCGCTTCGACGGTTCCCTGCCCATAAGACGCGCGGAAGCGTCGATCCGGCGCAGAACCGTCGAATCGGGGTTTGCCGCGGGCGGGTCGGTTGCGGCGCCCGCCCCCGGTGGATGCGGCTAGGCCGGGCCGAGGGGGGCCGGGCCGGTGGACGGGGCCGGAGCCGGTTCCTTGAGTTCGACGAAGAGGGCGTGCGTGGCGCTCGCCCCGATGTTCTCACCGGAGTGGGACTGGGCGGGAAGCCACCGCGCCTGCCCGGCGGGGAGCTCGACGGCGGTCTCCCGTCCGTTGGCGGTAAGGCGGCGCCGGAAACTGCTGAGGGTGACCATCACCGAGTCCGGATGCCGGTGCTCCACGGTCTTGTCGCCCGGGGCATCGACGTATTCCAGGACGCGGACCCTCTCATTTTCGAAGACCACCCGGTAGAGGGCAGGGTTGGTCTCCACAGGATCCTGGTTCATGTCCGGACTGTAGCCCCGGACGGCCCCGGGCACCACGGCCTTACTGCCCGGCCGTCCCCGCGGCGCCGCGCCGGTACAGCCACGTCACGGCAGCCGCGGGCCTGTACCGCCGCGGCGGGTCCCTGTAGCGTGGCAGGACGGCCCGGGCCCCCGGTCCGCGCGAGTCATCGGAAAATGCGAGTCATCGGAGGAACACGTGAGCGACAAGCCGGTTGAGCCCGAAGAGATCGTCAGCGACGGAGTGCAAGAGGGCAGCAATCCGGTCCCCCGCGACGAGGAAGGCAACGCCGCCGGCCGGTCCGCCGGCGAGCCTGGGACGGACGGTCAGCAAGACGGCGGCGGGACCCCCGACTCGCGCAAGGTCCCCGGCCCCGCTGAAGAGGACGACGCCGAGACGACGGATGACCGCGGCCTCACGACCGACACCACGCCGGACTAGGTCGCGGGCGGGGCGATGTTGACCAGCCAGTCCACCCCGAACCTGTCCTTACACATCCCGAACATGTCGCCCCATGGCGCCCGGTCAAGCGGGACCGTGACCGATCCGCCGTCAGACAGCTTGTCCCAGTAGCCGCGCAGCTCGGCCTCGTCGGCGCCGCTGAGGGACACGGAGAAGTTGTTGCCGGGCGTGTAGTCCATGCTGTTGGGCGTGTCCGCGCCCATCAGCACCATGCCCGAGTCCGCCGTCAACATGGCGTGCATGATCTTGTGCTGCTCGGCGGGGTCCTCGCTGGCGTGGAAGTCGGCGAAGGTACTCATGGTCAGCTCGCCGCCGAAGACCGACTGGTAGAACGTCATGGCGTCCCTGGCGGTGTCGCGAAAGCCAAGGTAGGGGTTCAGCGTGGTCATAGTTCCGGCCTCCCGGTGCTGGTCTGGTGCTGTTGCTGGTCAGTTGCCCGCGGGTGCCGGACCCCGCGGAGGGACCGGTTCCCGCTGGGTGACATCCTGCCGGATCGAGGTCGCGCTGCACAGGGTCCAAACGCCGCAGGCCGCGTTCCCACCGTAATGGGGACGCGGCCTGCGGCGCGGCTGGGGCTGCCTGCTAGGCGGTCTGGCCGGCGTGCTCGCCCTCGGCGATCTCTTCGATCAGCTTCGCGTTGAAAGCCTCGAGATCGTCCGGGGTCCGGCTGGTGACCAGGCCCTGGTCGACCACGACCTGCTCGTCGGACCAGTTGGCGCCGGCGTTCTTGAGGTCGGTTTCGAGCGTGTAGTACGAGGTCAGGCTGCGGCCGTTGGCCACACCGGCGTCGATCAGCAGCCACGGGCCGTGGCAAATCGAGGCGACCGGCTTGTGCTGTTCGAAGAAGCTGCGGGCGAAGGCCTGGGCTCCCTTGTCGGCACGGAGGTGGTCGGCGTTGACGACGCCGCCGGGGATGACCAGCGCGTGGAAATCGTCGGCGTTGGCCTGGTCGACGGTCAGGTCCACGGTGAACGTCTCACCCTTGTCGGTACCGTCGTAGCCCTGCAGGGTGCCGCTCTTCGGCGACACCAGGGTGGGCTCGCCGCCGGCTTCCTTGACCGCGTTCCAGGGGCCGGTCAGCTCGACCTGCTCGACGCCGTCCGTCAGCAGGAAAGCGACCTTCTTGCCCGAGATGTTGTGTTCCGACATACGTCCTCCTCTAAGCGGTGCGCGTCGCTGGCGGCCTGCCGGCCGCGGTGCCCCGCGCAGAAAGATTGGTGGCTTGCCTTTCCCACTCTAGGAACTTCGAAAATAATAAGCAAGCTGATCATATGATGGGTGTAAGCCGCCCGGAGTCGCCGCCCGGCACACCGGCCCTCTGGACCAGCCCTCTATTCAGCAGGGGCGGGCGGTGGCTACGCTGGCGGGGTCAAACCGGCACCGGAACCGCGGGCTCACCGCAGGAAGCAGGCAATCATGGACGAACGCGACATTCTGCAGCGCATCACCGCCTTGGTGGACGAGGAACGCGGACTCCGGGAGCAGGCCGAGGCGTCCAGCCCGGACCACGACCACGCTCCGGACCGTCTCCGCCTCCAGCAGCTCGAGGAGGACCTGGACCAGTGCTGGGACCTGCTCCGGCAGCGGCGCGCGAAGCGGCAGTACGGGGAGAACCCGGATGAGGCCGAGGCCCGCCCGGTCAGCCAGGTGGAGGGCTACAAGGGCTGACGCGGCGCGGGCGGCCGAGGCGCCCTTGGTTGGCGCGGCGCACTACGTCGGCGCCCGACGGCGGCCGGCACTTTATGGGGGCGGCCAAGGACCAAAGGGCCCCTGATTTTTCGGTGGCACCGGCCTACCATATGGACGGGGGGCACCCGGAAGCGCAGTCGCTTAATGGAGGCCACGATGTTCACTTTTGTCCGCACACTTTTCCCGTCGGCGCAGAAGGAGTCCGTGGCCGCCCCGCCGGGCCCCCCCCGCCGCTCCCGGCCCTGGGCAGCGGCCGCCGCCGTCGTCGTCGCGCTCGGAGCGGCGACTCTGGGCGGCTCCCCGGCCTCCGCGGCCGCACCCACTCAAAGCTTCATCGTGGTCCTCAAGGACGGCACCGGCGACGCCGGGGCAATCGCGGCCGCGCACCGGAGCAGTTTCGGAGTCACCACCGCCACCGTCTACCGCAACGCCGTCAGCGGCTATGCCGGCACCATGACCCAAGCCCAGGCGGCCCAGGTGGCCAAGGATCCGCGCGTGGACTTCGTCACCGCGGACCGGCGCTTCGGCCAGCCGGACGAACCGAAACCGGCCGGGTCGCAGGTGGCGCCGGCGTGGTGGCAGCGCATCGGCGGCGACCCCGAGGAGGCCCAGGAATCGGCCCGGGCCAACCCGGCCCGCGACAAAGGCACCGGCGTGAACGTGGCCGTGATCGACAGCGGCATCGACGGCAACCACCCGGACCTGAACGTCCGCGGCGGCGTCGACTGCACCTCGGGCCAGCCCGTCACAGTCACCCCCATCGACAAGCTGGGCCACGGCACGGCCGTGGCCGGCGTCATCGGCGCCCGCAACAACAACCTCGGAATCATCGGCACGGCGCCCGGCACCCCGCTCTGGTCGGTCCGGGTAGTGACGGACGACGACGTCATCACCGAGGCGAGCCTCATCTGCGCGATCGACTGGGTCACCTCCACCCGCCGCGATGATGACCCGACCAACGACATCTCCGTGGCGAACATCAGCATCGGCGGCCCCGGCTCTGACACGGCCAACTGCGGCAAGGGCACCGACCCGATGCACTACGCCATCTGCCGCTCGATCCGCGCCGGCGTCACCTACGCTGTGGCCGCGGGGAACGAGTCCTCCAACCTGGCCGGCACCGTTCCGGCCAGCTACCACGAGGTCCTCACGGCCACCGCGATCGCCGACTTTGACGGACAGCCGGGCGGACTCGCAGGCACCGTCTGCGGGACGGTGGACTTCGGCATCTTCGGCCAGAAGGACGACGCCCCGGCCTTCTTCTCCAACTACGCGGTAGCCGCCAAGGAGCGCCGCCATACAATGGCGGCGCCTGGGGTCTGCGTCCTCTCCACAGCACCCGGGGGCTACGGAATCAACCACGGAACCAGCTTCGCCAGCCCCGCCGTGGCCGGCGCCGTCGCCCTCTGCATCAGCGACGGGGCCTGCCATGGTTCCGGGGCCGAGGTGGGCGAGCAATTCCTGGACCACATCGAGGCGTACAACCACCGGCACCGGGACTTCGGCTTCACCGGCGACCCGCTCCGGCCCGTCGATTCCAAGTATTACGGCTACCTGACGGAGATCGCCCGCTTCTGAGTCTGCGCCGCCCGCTCCGGTTGCCTCTTGTCGCACCCGTTTCGACGGTTCCCTGCAGTTTCGACGCTTCCAAACGTCGAGCCGGCAGGGAACCGTCGAATCGGCGCGCGTGAGCCCTCGTTAACATCCCCGAAACATGCCCGTTAACGCCCCGACACGAAAGCCCGAATCCTGTAACTTTCCCGCAACGCAGAGCCCGACTGCCTGAAACACTCCGACGCGAGGATTAAACCCGGTTGGGGGCCGGCGGCGAAGTGTCCCGGTACGACGGTTGACGAAGGGACACGCAGGTGCAGCTCACCGCGGGAAGCGTCTGGATCATCATCTCTGCAGCCCTCGCGCTGCTCATGACCCCGGCCCTGGGCCTGTTCTACGGCGGCATGACCCGCGCCAAGGCCTCCTTGAACATGATCATGATGAGCTTCATCTCGGCGGGCATCGTCGGCGTCGTCTGGGTCCTCTGGGGCTACTCGATGTCCACCGGCCAGGGCGTGCTGGGCATCTTCGGAGACCCGTTCGCCAACGCTGGTCTCTCCCGGCTGATCGGCTCCCCGGACCTGATCAAGGCCGGTTTCAGCGCCACCTTCGCCATCATCACCGTCGCCCTCATCAGCGGGGCCATCGCCGACCGCACCAAATTCTCCGCCTGGGCCCTCTTCGTCCCGGTGTGGGTCACCGCCGTCTACTGCCCGCTGGCGTACATGGTCTGGGGCGGCGGGCTGATGAGCCCCGGCGGGGCCGTCAGCAAGATCTTCGGCCAGGTCATCGACTTCGCCGGCGGCACCGTCGTCGAGATCGCCTCCGGCACCGCAGCCCTGGTCATGGTCCTGATCGTCGGCAACCGCCACGGTTTCGCGAAGGACCCCTCGCACCGCCCGCACAACATCCCCTTCATCATGCTGGGCGCCGGTATCCTGTGGTTCGGCTGGTTCGGCTTCAACGCCGGCGCCGCCACCACCGTGGAACAGGCCGGCCTGATCTGGGTCAACACCCTCGCCGCCCCGGCCGCCGCCATGCTCAGCTGGCTCGCCGTCGAGAAGGTCCGCCACGGCCACCCCACCTCGCTCGGCGCCGCGTCCGGCGTCGTCGCGGGCCTGGTGGCCATCACGCCGTCGTGCGCCAACGTCAGCCCGCTCGCCGCCGTCGGCCTGGGCCTGCTGGCCGGCGCCGCCTGCTGCGTCTTCGTGGACCTGAAATTCCGCTTCGGCTTCGATGACTCGCTCGACGTCGTCGGCGTCCACCTCGGCGGCGGCCTGATCGGCACACTGGCCCTGGGCTTCATCGCCCTGCCCGTGGACGGCCAGGGCGGCGGGCTGTTCTACGGCGGCGGACTGCAGCAGCTGGTCGCCCAGACGGTTGCCGTGCTGATCACCGTGCTGCTCTCGGCACTGGCGACGGCGGTCATCGGCCTGGCCATCCAAAAGACGATCGGTTTCCGGGTCAGCCACGAGGCCGAGGTGGCCGGTGTCGACCGCTCCGAGCACGCCGAGACCGCCTACGAGTTCGACGGCCTGGCACACAGCCGCTTCAACCCCTTCGGCCACCACGGCCTCCCCCACCCGGTGCACGAGGCGGCTCCGGCGGACCGCCAACGGACCGGGGAACCGGCAGAAGAACACGGTCGTGTCAAAGAGTCCGTCACGGCGGGCAACACCGCCTGAGGACCGGCCCGCGCCGCGGTGAGCGCCTGACAGAATGAGCCTATGGACATAGCCCTCGGTTTGCTGGTGCTCGTAGCGGTTGTCTGCGCCGGAAGCGCCCTGGGCCGGAAGCTGGACATCTCCGTCCCGTTGCTGCTGGTCCTGGCCGGCGTCGCGGGATCCTTCATTCCCTTCGTCCCGGACATAGAGCTGAATCCCGAAATGGTTCTGGTGGGCCTGCTGCCGCCGCTGCTCTACGCGGCGGCGCTGCGCACCTCGCTGTTCGACTTCGGTTCCAACCGCCGCGCCATCGGCCTGCTCTCGGTGGGCTACGTGATCTTCGGAACCATCGCCGTGGGTCTGGTGGTCTGGTGGCTGTTCCCGGAAATCCCGCTCGCGGCGGCGATCGCCCTCGGCGCCGTCGTCGCCCCGCCGGACGCCGTGGCCGCCACCGCGATCGCCCGCAAGGTGGGCATGCCGCGCCGCATCGTGACCATCCTCGAGGGCGAGTCACTGGTCAACGACGCCACCGCCCTGGTCTGCCTGCGCAGCGCCATCGCCGCCATCGCCGGAACCGTCTCGGCGGCCGGCATCGCGGGGGGCTTCGTGCTCGCCGCGGGCGGCGGCCTGGTGGTGGGCCTGGCCGCGGCCTACGTGCTGACCATGCTGCGCAAGCGGATCCGCAACGTCGCGATCAACACCTCGACGTCGTTGATGGCCCCGTTCGTCGCCTACCTGCCGGCCGAGGCCATCCACGCCTCCGGGGTCCTCGCCGTCGTCGTCACCGGACTGGTGATGGGGATGAAGGCGCCGTCCATGCCCAACGGCGCGGCCCGGCTCAGCCAGCGCAGCAACTGGAACACCGTGCAGTTCCTGCTGGAGAACTCCGTCTTCCTGCTGATCGGGCTGCAGGTCCGGACCATCATCGAGGGCGTCCAGGACGATTCGCTCGGCGCGGGCCGGATCTGGGCCGGGTGCGCCGTGATCCTGCTGGCGGTGCTGGTGCTGCGGCCGGTCTGGGTCTTCCCCGCAACCTACCTGCCGCGGCTGATTCCCAGCATCAAGCGCAAGGACCCTGCCCCGCCCTGGCAATTCGCCGCAATCGTGTCCTGGGCGGGCATGCGCGGCGTGGTGACCCTCGCCGCGGTGCTGGTGCTGCCGGCAGACCTGGAACACCGCTCCGTGCTGATCCTCGCGGCCTTGGTGGTGGTGGGTGGCACCCTGACCCTGCAGGGCTTCACGTTGCCCCCGCTGGTGCGGTGGCTGCGGGTACAGGGCCCGGACCGGCGCGAGGACGCCCTCAACCAGGCGTCCCTGATGCAGCTGGCGACGGCTGCGGGTGTGGAGCGGTTGCAGGAACTGCGCACCGACAACGACCCGCCCGAAGTGATGGCGATGCTGAAGCGGCGCACCCAGGAGCGCGGCCTGGCAGCGTGGGAGCGCCTGGGCCGGCCCACCTCCGAGGCCGCCACCCCCAGCCAGCGCTATGCGGAGCTGCGCCTGGCCATGCTGGAGGCGGAACGGGCCAAGGTGCTGGAGCTTAGGCGCGGCGGGGAGTACGCCCACGAGGTGCTCAGCGAGGTCCTGGACCGGCTGGACGTCGAGGAATCGATGCTGGATATCTCCCTCGATGAGCTGGACACGGCCGGGGACGGCGGCGGCGAGGGCCTCGCGCAGCCCGGCGGCGCCTGCGGGCACCTGGAATCCGCCCCGGACCGCGAGGTCCCCGAGGACCCCTTCTGCGCCGAATGCCGGCGGGAGGGCACGACGCCGGTCCACCTCAGGATGTGCCTGGCGTGCGGAAACGTCGCCTGTTGCGATTCCTCCCCCGGCACCCACGCCACGAAGCACTACCGCTCTACCGGCCATCCCGTGATGCGCAGCGCCGAACCCGGCGAGGAGTGGCGCTGGTGCTACGAGGACGACCTGCTGGGCTAGGCACCGCTTCGCTTGCACCGGCCGGGGCCAACTGCAGACGGATCCCGGCGCCGGCACGTGCCTGCCGGTGGTACCCGGGCGTACCCTCGGAGCTGTGGACATCGTTGAATTCCTGTCCCAACGGATCGGCGAGGACGAGGCCGCGGCCAAATCGCTGCTGACCGACAGGACCCTCTCCAAGTCCGGCGAATGGTACGAACAGCGGCTGCTGCTCGAGTGCGAGGCCAAACGGCGGCTGATCCAGGTGGTGGAGGCCGCCCGGCAATCCGCCCTGACGGCCATGGTCACCGAATCGGTTGACGGGGGCTCCGGGGACGGCGGCTGGGCGCCCCGGTCACTGGACTGGATGGAACGGTCGCTGCGGGCGGTGGCGCTGCCCTACGTCGACCACCCCGACTTCAACGAGGACTGGCTGAGGCTCTGACGCGCCGGCCGTCAGGCCACTGGCGTTCGTCCGGGCACGGAAAGCTCCGCGCAGAGCGAACGGCCCGCACTCCACGAAATATCCCGGGACCCCGGGCCGTTGCCCCCACTATGACAACTATTGGAATCATCGGTGCAGGTCACATTGGCAGCCAGGTCGCCCGCAAGGCGGTCGAACTCGGCTACGACGTCGTCATCAGCAACTCCCGCGGACCCGAGACGCTGGGCGACCTCGTCGCGGAACTGGGCCCGAAGGCCCGCGCGGCCACGGCCGCCGAAGCCGCCGCGGCAGGCGACTTCGCCGTCGTCACCGTCCCGCTGAAGAACATCGGCGACATCCCGGCGGAACCGCTGGCCGGGAAGATCGTGGTGGACACCAACAACTACTACTGGGAGCGCGACGGCCGCATCGCCGCGCTGGATAATGGCGAGGCCACCACCTCCGGCATGCTGCAGGACCTCCTGCCGCAGTCCAAGGTGGCCAAGGGCTTCAACCACATCATGTACACCCAGATCACCACAGACGGCACCCCGGCCGGCACCGAGAACCGCCGGGCGCTGGCCACCGCCAGTGACTACCCGGAGGCCGCGGAACTGGTCACCCGGCTGTACGACGAGTTCGGTTTCGACACCGTCAACATCGGCCCGCTCTCCGAGAGCTGGCGCGTGGAACGCGACCGCCCCGCCTACGGCAGCCGCCAAAACTCCGAGGAACTGCGCGAGAACCTGGCCAAGGCGCCCCGCACCCTCTAGCCGAGCTCTCCGGCGCTACCCCCCGGACCGCCGGCGCCCCCCCCGGCGCCCGCGGTCCGGCTC
>NZ_JBFBKP010000058.1:0-27166 GCF_040702285.1 Arthrobacter sp. NPDC080086 | reverse complement strand
GCACGGCCCGGGTGGCCCGCGCCCCGGCGGCACTCCTGCTCCCGGCGGTTCCGGAGGACCCGGCACCGGCAAGGAGGCCCCGCTCCGCATTCCCCGACCGGCCGGCGGTCCCGGCCGCGGCGGCCCGTTCGCCGGGATGAACGTCCCGGCGGAAAAGGCGATGAACTTCGGCCCGTCCGCGAAGCGGCTGCTGGGCGAACTCCGCCCCGAGCGGCTCTGGCTGACGCTGGTACTGCTCCTCGCCGTCGTCAGCGTGACGTTCTCCGTGATCGGCCCGCGGCTCCTGGGCGAGGGGACCAACCTGATCTTCGCCGGCGTCGTCTCCAAGCAACTGCCCGCCGGGGTGACCAAGGACCAGCTGATCACCCAGCTGCGCGCCGCGGGGGAAAACCAAAAGGCGGACATGCTCGGCGCCATGAACCTGACGCCGGGCACCGGGATCGACTTCACGGCGCTGTCCTCGGTGCTGCTGTGGGCGCTGGCGCTGTACGTGCTGGCGTCCGCGTTCATGTGGATGCAGGCATACATCCTCAACGGCGTGGTGCAGCGGACCGTGTACCGGCTGCGCGAGCGGATCGAGGCGAAGATCAACCGGCTGCCGCTGCGCTACTTCGACACCGTGCAGCGCGGCGAGCTGCTCAGCCGGGTCACCAACGACGTGGACAACATCTCCCAGAGCCTGCAGCAGTCCATCAGCCAGGCGGTGACCTCGCTGCTGACCGTGGCCGGGGTGCTGGTGATGATGGTGATCCTCTCGCCCACGCTGGCGATCATCGCGCTGGTGACCATTCCGCTGACCTTGGTGACGACGGCGCTGATCGCCAAGCGCTCGCAGAAGCTGTTCGTGGCGCAGTGGAAGAACACCGGCGAGCTGAACGGTCAGATCGAGGAGACGTACACCGGGCACGCGCTGGTGAAGGTGTTCGGCCGGCAGCGCGAGGTGGAGGAGACGTTCCGGCAGAAGAACGCGGAGCTGTATCAGGCGAGCTTCGGCGCGCAGTTCATTTCCGGGCTGATCATGCCGGCCATGACGTTCATTGGGAACCTGGTCTATGTGGGGATCGCGGTGGTGGGCGGCCTGCAGGTGGCGTCCGGGGCGATGCAGCTGGGCGACGTGCAGGCTTTCATCCAGTACTCGCGGCAGTTCACCCAGCCGCTGGCGCAGTTGGGCTCGATGGCGAACCTGCTGCAGTCCGGGGTGGCCTCGGCGGAGCGGGTCTTCGAGCTGCTGGACACCGAGGAACAGCTGACCGACCCGGACGCGCCGGTCACGCCGGAGTCGACGCGCGGACGGCTGGTGTTCGAGGACGTGTCCTTCGCGTACTCGCCGGACAAGCCGCTGATCTCATCACTTTCGCTGGTGGCCGAGCCGGGGCAGACGGTGGCGATCGTAGGGCCTACCGGGGCGGGCAAGACCACCCTGGTGAACCTGATGATGAGGTTCTATGAGCTCGACGCCGGCCGGATCACCCTGGACGGGGTGGACGTGGCGCTGATGTCCCGGCACGAGCTGCGCTCGCGGATGGGCATGGTGCTGCAGGACACCTGGCTGTTCGGCGGGACCATCCGGGACAACATCGCCTACGGCCGGCCTTCGGCCACGGAAGCCGAAATCCTGGAGGCGGCGAAGGCGACGTATGTGGACCGGTTCGTCCGGTCCCTGCCGCAGGGCTACGACACCGTGCTCGACGACGAGGGTTCTAATGTGTCCGCGGGGGAGAAGCAGCTGCTGACCATCGCCCGGGCTTTCCTGGCCCGGCCGTCGGTGCTGATCCTGGACGAGGCCACATCCTCGGTGGACACCCGCACCGAGGTGCTGGTGCAGAAGGCCATGAGCGCGCTGCGGTCCGACCGGACCTCGTTCGTCATCGCCCATCGGCTCTCCACCATCCGCGACGCCGACCTCATCCTGGTCATGGAGGCCGGCCAGATCGTGGAACAGGGGACACACGCGTCACTGCTGGAGGCCGGCGGGGCCTACGCGCGCCTGTACGAGGCCCAGTTCGCGGCTCCGGTGGCGGAGGTTTAGCTCATAGGAAAGGCATCGGTTGCAGCTCACGAGAGAACTATCAACTGCGCTGCAACCGATGCCGTTGGCGGCCCGATCGGTGGGCAGTGTGCCCCGGCGGGAGCTTCAGACAGCCGCCACGGCCGTAAGTTCGACATGCATGCCGGGACGGGCCAAACGGGCTACTCCGACCGCGCAACGGACGGGCAGAGTCTCCTCGAAGTACGTCCGATAGATCTCGTTGAACCCTGCGCGTTGGTTCTCGATGTCGGTCAGGTAGATAGTCAGGTGGGCGATTCGATTCAGGTTCGAGCCGCAACGCTCCAAGTCTGTTCGCATATTCTCAATGACGGCTACGCTCTGCTGCTCTATGGTCTCCCCTGCCAGTTGGCCGTTGGAATCCGTGGGGATGGAGGTGACGAAAGCGAGCCCTCCGACCACGGTTACATCGCTGGACAGGGATCCGGGCTTTGCGGTCTCGGGATAACGCCGAAGATCGCTCACAGTGCGGCTGCCTTCTCGGGAAGGGGCTCGCGGCGAACGGACGGGTTGATGCCTTCGACGGTGTTGACTCCGCAAAAGCCCATAGCGGTCTGTAGCTCTGCCCGCATGGTTTCAAGGAGCTGACCGGCTGCCTTTCCTCCGCCTGCGGCCAGCGCGTACGCTGCCGCCCGGCCGATACCTGCGGCCTGCGCACCTCGGCTGAGCACATTCAACACGTCGGACCCGCGTTGGACACCTCCGTCACAGTAGACCTCCACCTGGCCGTCGACTTCCGCCACCACTTCGTCGAGAACACTGATCGTGGCCGCGCCTCGGTCAAACTGACGACCTCCCAGGTTCGAGACGTACACGGCATCCGCGCCGAGGTCGATGGCGATTCTGGCGTCCTCAGCACACATGATGCCCTTGATGACCAGCTTCCCAGGCCACTGCTGCCGTGTCTTTTGAACGTCCTTCCAGGAGACCGTGAGGTCTTTGTTGGCTTTCATGAACGGCTTCATTTCGGGCATCCTCAGTGGGCGGCCCTCCGGCTGGTAGTTGCCGTATGTGGCTTTCCGACCTCCGAAGAGGACACCGGCAACCCACCCCGGATGCATGGCGCAGGAAACAATATCGGGGAAGGAGAGGGCCGGGGGCAGACGGGTCATTCCGTGCTGCATTTCCCGTTCCCGGTCTTCACCGACGGTGCAATCTCCTGGAAGAACCAGCACATCGATGCCAAGGTTCTGTGCCTCGGCGAGGTGGTTTTCGGTGTGGCGGCGGTCCTTCCAGAATTGGACCTGTGCCCACACGCGACCTGGTGCTGCGGCTGCGACAACTTCAGGGAGAGCCACACCCGACCACGCACTGTGGATGAAAATTCCGCCCATATCCGAGATGGCGCGGGCGATACCGGGATCGGCATCCGGATGGATCATGCCCAGCATGCCCATCGGTCCGATGAAGAAGGGAACCTCCGTTTTTTGTCCGAGCATGGAAGAAGAGAGGTCCATGTGGGCTACGTCGGGGAAGGCGCGTTGGCGGTACGTGACGGACTGCATGGCCTCGATGTTCCGGGCAGCCGTGACTTCATCGAGGACCCCTCCCTCGAGAAAGTCGAACATCATTTTGGGAAGCCGGCGGTAGGCCGCCTGCTTCATCCCGGCGGCGCTCAAGACGCGTTGCGACATTAGTTGTACTTCTTTCCGTTGGGGCTGTCCGAATCCGTGGACGGCTGAGGCGATGCTTATCGAACCTCTGGATTTTTCGTTTTGGGGGAGCGATGAGCTCTAGATGACCTTTGCCAAGAATTGCTTTGTGCGCTCATGCTGCGGGTCTTGGAGCACCGTTCGGGGATCGCCCTGTTCAATGATTCCGCCGCCGTCCATGAAGATCAGGTGGTCGCCAACCTCTCGTGCGAATCCAATTTCATGCGTCACAACGATCATCGTCATGCCCGCCCGGGCGAGGCCCCGCATCACATCCAGCACCTCACCCACCAACTCCGGGTCCAAGGCGGAAGTCGGTTCATCGAAGAGCATGAGGCTGGGTTCCATGGCAAGTGCCCGGGCAATAGCAACGCGCTGTTGCTGGCCACCCGACAAGGAGGAAGGGTATGAGTCAGCCTTGGCGGAGAGTCCCACCCGCTCCAACAGTTCCAAGGCCCGTTCCCTGACCTTTTTGGGGTTCTTCCGTTTCACCCGAACGGGCGCTTCGCAAATATTCTGCAGCACAGTCATGTGGGGAAACAGGTTGAAGCTCTGAAAAACCATGCCGATGTTTTCGCGCATTTTGGCCGATTCGGCATGGCTCTTCATATGCAGACGATCGTTCTTGATCTTGACGCCCACGGGCTCTCCCTGCACCACGATGTATCCACCGTCCAGGGACTCGAGTTGATTGATGCACCTCAGAAAGGTCGACTTGCCCGATCCGGAAGGACCAATGATGCAGGTGACACTTCCCTGCGGGATGACGAGATCGATTCCTTTGAGTACCTGCAGGTCCCCAAAATTCTTCGTGACTCCTCTGGCTTCGATCATCACATCGTTCATGGCTGGCCTTCTTCTGAGCTCGTTGTTGTAGCAGTAGCGGACTTGATGCGACGGCGGTCAGCCCGTGTATTGACCCGCCCGGCGGTTGCGGTCCCGCGGTTGTAGTGACGCTCGATGAAGTACTGGCCGAGGCTCAAGACACTGGTGACCAGCAGGTACCACATGCTTGCGGCAATGAGGAGGGGGATGGTCTTGAAGTTTGCGCTGTAGACCAGTTGGGCGGAGTAGAGCAGCTCAGGGAACGCCAGGACGCTGACGAGAGAGGTCGTCTTGAGCATCGAGATGGTCTGGTTTCCTGTGGGAGGAACAATAACCTTCATGGCCTGGGGAAGGATGATCCGGAAGAGAATTGCAGAGCGTCGCATCCCGAGCGCGGTTGCCGCCTCAGTCTGCCCGCGATTGACGCTGAGTAAGCCTGCACGAACGATCTCGGACATGTAAGCGCCTTCGTTCAGCCCGAGTCCTAAGACGGCAGCTACGAAAGGCGTGATGAGGGAGTTGGCGTCCACGGAGAAGAATTCCGGTCCGAACGGAACGCCGATTTCAATCCGTGGATATATAGCGGCAATGAAGCCCCAGAAGAGGAGCTGGACGAACACGGGCACGCCGCGAAAAAACCAGACGAGGAAAGCGGCAACTCCGGCGACGATTGTATTCGGGGCCAGCCGGGCCAACGCCAGGCAAACACCGACAACGATGCCCACCACCATGGAGATGGCAGTCAGGCCGAGTGTGCGCAGCAGTCCTGTGAACAGTCTCTCGGAGGTGAACCAAGAGAAAGCTACATCCCACTCGTAACGTTGATTCGTCACGAGGGAGTAGGCCACAAGCAATACGGTGACAAGGACCACCGAGGCAGTCAGCCACATTGCTCCATTGTGTTTGTGTGGCCGTCCAAGAAGGAGGCTTCGGGTCTTGTCGTCCACTGCTGAGGGGTGCTTTCTTTCGACGTCCAGTGTGCTTGTCATGTGGCACCTGCCTACTGGGCTTTGTTGAAGGCGAAGTCAGATATGGCACCGTTTTCCACGCCCCATTTGCTGAGGATCTCCTTGTACTTCCCGTTTTTGGACATCGCTTCAAGACCGAGTTGGATGGCTTTCTCCATGCCGGCCCCCTTCTTAAAGCCGATGCTCACGGGGGAGAGGTCCTTCTCGCCGACGAGAGCTATCTTGGCGCCCTGCTTGATCGCATATCCAAGGGTGGGGCCGTCGACGTAGACGGCATCGAGGCGACCGGCAGCCAATGCCAGGCTCGGCGCCTGCATGTCCGGATACGTCATCGTGTCGATTGCGGGTTTGCCGGCGGCGGTACACGCGGCAGAGAGGGCGGGAATCCGTTTGAGGTCCTGGAAGGAACCCTTGAGCGCGCCAACACGCTTTCCGCACAGGGTGTCCGCCGTGATGTTCTGCGGGTTGCCGGGGGCCGCGCCTATGCCGCTGCCTGACTGGTAGTAGTCGACAAAGTCGAGAACCTTCATCCGCTCGGTCGAGGGGGACATTTGCGAGACCGCCATGTCGAACTTCCCGGCGCTGATGCCGGGAATGATGCCGTCGAAGGGTCCGCTCCGAACCTCGGTCTTTAGCCCGAGAGTCTGGCCGAGCGCAACGGCCAGTTCCGGATCCACGCCCACCGTCGTGTTCCCATCCATGAAGTGAAGAGGAGGGGAGCTCTGGCTCATGGTAACGACGAGGGTCCCCTTGTCGCGGACGGCCTGGGGAAGGGCAGCTGCAGCAGCCTGGTCCACGGCAGCAGCCGAAGCTGAAGGCGCAGGCTTCTCGGCACTGGCGTTGGAGCCATCGGGATTGGAGCATCCCACCAGGAGGCCGCAGGCTGTCGCCATAAGGGTAGCGGTCGTGAGGATTGATCGGAACTGAGTCATCGGATGCGCCTTTGAGAGTTGGGAATGACGGATCGAAACGGCGTGTAGGCCGGCAATGTGTTCTTCATCACTGCTCCAGCCGGTAGCATGTACCGTACATCATGCACGATTTGTTGCCAACGGTCTCCGTCACCTTCGCGACGGCTGTGTGTAATGTTTAGTGACCCGCCATAAACCAAGGGGATTCAGCATGAACGCCGTTCCAACTGAAGAAACAGACGAGCTCATTCCTGCGCGGCCGATGTTGGCGGATCAGGTCTTCGAGGCCGTCCTTTCCCTGTTGTTGGACGACAAGATTCCCACCGGGGCTCCACTGAGCATTGATGGCCTGGCCCGGCGTTTTAAGGTTTCTTCCACACCTGTGCGAGAGGCGCTGGTGCGTCTAGAGGGCACCGGAATGATCAAGCGTGAAGCCCTCCGTGGTTACAGGGTGGCCCCTGAGCCGACGGCGAAGGATGCCGCTTCACTCCTCACCACCAGACGGGTTCTGGAGCCGGCCTGTGCTGGCCTTGCCTGCTCGACTGCAGGAGTAAACCTGGTGTCTGATCTGGAGCGCGTTCACGCGGTTCTTGACCAGTCGCGCCATGGCGGGAGCACCTTTGCCGGCTACCGCTCCTACTGGCGCGCAGACGAAGAATTTCACCGGCTGATCGTGGAAGCAACGGACAATGAGTTCCTGATCAGGGCCTATGCTTCAGTCGAAGGCCACATCCAGCGCTTCCGCCTAATGGTTCAGAACGACCTCAGCGGGGACGACACTCAACTGGAGCACCAGGCCATCATCAAAGCGTTCAGGGCCGGAGACGCTGAGGCGGCTGAGGCGGCGATGGCTGCCCACATCGGCGGGATCAGCCGCCGCCTCCTAGGTCTTCCGAGATTCAACCCGGCGGGGTGAACGATTGGCCAGCTCACGGACAAAACGTCGATTATCGGTGCAAGAGTGGGGGAGGGGAAACAAGCCTATGGCACCGCAATTGTCCGGTTCCAAGCAAGTCATCTAAGGTTTTGTCGGGTCCCCTGGGCTTTGCGAAACGTCATGGGCCATCCCCTGCACTCAAGTCCCTACTGGCTTCGGTGCGACGTGACCATTCTTGCCGTCCAGGTCCTTTGTGGCCCTCACGCGGCAAGCCCGGTGAGAAGGAAGCGCGTCAGGTGGACGGCTAAGGCGGAAAGCAGATATCTTGCCGTGTCCGCTGGTGCGCAGTTCGAATCACGACAGCCGCAAGGCATTCTGAACTGTCTTACGGACAGCATCTCGTGAGCTGTAGTCTCGTGTTGGCTGAATTCTGTAAAGCCGAATTTCGGGAAGATGCTGGTGGTCGACTGCTTCGGGTATCCATGGCATTCGGATTTCGTCGAGGTAGATTCCATTCGCTACGGTGGCGTATTGGTCTACGTCCAGGACTCTGACTGCACCTTCGGATGCAAGAGGCCTGATGAGTTCTTGAAGTCCTTTAGGGATCAGATCTTCCCCTTCGGTTTTCAGAATGCCAATAAGCACGCTGCACCCTCGCGCAAGCTGATCTGTTAGCATTGTCAGCAATTGTCTCATGGCGGCGCAGTCGTTTAATTTCTCAATAACTATGATAATTTCTTTTGCATCTCGAAGAGATTTATAGAGCATTCCAGCATATTCGAAAGCTGTCAGTTCGCCGACGCCTTCGTTCGCAGGCATGGCCCCTGATTCCGAATATGTCGGTTCGACTTCAACTTTTAGAGACTTGAGGCCGCCACCCGCGAGAAAAGCCAAATCATGCTCCTCGCTAGGATCGTCGTCGATCAGGAATGCGGCCTCTAACGTCTGCCCGGACTTGTCTGCATAGAGTATAAGTTCAGCTTCGTAGTACTTACTGGCCCGGGAACGCAGATCTACAATGCCGAGGTAGTCGACTTCTACGTTTCGCTCGTTGGATCGACTGAGCAATGCCCGGAGGTCGCGAACCGTTACGTCGGGCCTCTCGATCCTCCTGGTTTGTGACGCGGGGATACGAGTCACTCCTCTGGCAACGGTATCCCTTCGATTTATTAGTCTCCCGGATCTGTAAGCAGCTACCTTCCAAGTCAATCGGTCGAAGCTCAAGTTCAGAGTCTCCACGCTCGGGGTGACTAAAGTAAGTTCGTCCGCGAGCATACGCCCAATGGGCGTGAGCCGGATCGCCGAGGAAGAACTTGTCGTGACATGACCTGAGACTGCCAACTCAGCGACGGTCTCTGAAATGACGCGATTTTCCAGGCCGGTCAGATGCGCGATTTCGTCAGTCGCTGTAAGGCCAGCGTCGACGGAGCGAAGGATGATCTCGTGCAGCAGGGCTATCTGTTTCTTCCTTTGAGCATTGACCACCAAGCGAAGCATCGTTACAGGAACTGCCACTTCGATCAGCGCAACTGGGGAGAGTCCGGGGCGGGCGTTCCGCAGTCGATTGTTGAGGTCATTCATACGGCCGATCATCCTATCTCCCTCACTTCGGCTGACTCAGGATTGCGCTGCATGTAGTTCGCAATCTTCTTAAGGGGACCCTCCGCTGATGTAGCAAAGTCGAGGTCTCCGACGATGATTAGCCCTAACCGTGAACGTGAGACTGCAACGTTGATGCGCCTCCAATACTTCTTTCCGATGAACCCAAAACGTCCATTCAGGTTGCTTCGGGTGACCGAAAAGAAGGTGATATCAGCTTCTCTACCTTGGACCGCATCAACAGATTCCACTGACACGTTGAAACTGTATTGACTCTTGACCAGTTCACGACGGATTGCTTCTAGCTGGCTGCGGTAAGGTGCGATAACCAACACTTCCAGTTGTTGATTTCCGGTTAACTGTACTAACCCTCTTTCCAGAGAGCGTTGTAAAACATTCAACAGTGCTGCGATTTCCAGAGCTTCCCGACGGTTAGCGTAGCTACGTTGAGCGGACTTATCTTCTTGTTCCAACCTATCTTTGCGAGAGCTGGTCGAAACCCAAAGCAGAGGCGACCAAAGATTAGACAAGTTAACTGATGGTGCCTGAGTTGCCGAGGTCAAATTGGAGTCGTAAAAGCACTCTGAAACAAGATCGCCGATTGCCTTTTGCATTCGAAATTGCTCGTTCAACTCGATAACGAGGGATTCAGGAAGAATTTCTGACAGAACGTCATAAAGTGTTTCGGATAGTTCCTGGGGTGTAGTGCCGAACTCCTCGAGGAGTTCCCGGTCCCTTGATGCTTCCTCTTCCATAGGAGGGAGCTGGCTCGGATCACCGACAAGAACTACACGTTGAGACCTCACGACGGGCACAAGGGCCTCGGTAGCAGTGGCTTTTGATGCTTCATCCACAATGCACAGATCGAACTCCAGGTCTTTGGCTGCAGCATGAGACAGGAACCCGAGGCAGGTCCCACCAATTACTGTGGCATCGGCAAGAAAGGTCGCCACAATAGAGGGATCTATGGGCATCCGCTGAAGCCAATCCGCCTGGAGTTCAACCAGTTTGAGCAGGTGCGCTCCTTCGGCAAAACCGGCAATCATCTCTTTGGATACCTGCCTGAGTTGGTCCGGGCCGTGACTTTCGTATGAAACCAAAGATCCTGGAAGTAGATGGTCTAGGTCGTTCCAAAGCTGCACCACCAAGCTCTCTTGGGCGGCAACGTCTACTGACTGGTCGCTCTGTACGGCCAAACCAGAATCTTCGGCGATCTCGTCAAGGATGGAGGTTACGTCCCGCTCTCGCTGGCGGGCAATTAGCTGACTGATAGCGGCGATCTGTTGGAGGATGAAAGCGGCACGAACCGTTGTGGCAGGCAGACCCACCTGTTCGGACAAATCCTCCAGATGTTTCTCCGATCGGCGACGCGCTTGTTGAACCCACTCATCGATCAGCGTATCCAGAAGTAGGCGGCGAGATTCTGGTGAGATGCGCTCGTCGTTAGGTTTGCCCAGTCGTACCACACGGTCTATGCCCAGCGATGCAATCCTCGCAAGCGCATTATCCACCGCTACGTGGGTTTGGCTGACGAGCAGTATCCGGCTTGTGGGTGATTTTCTCAGCTCTTGCGCCACAATTTCTGCAATCAAGCGCGTTTTGCCCGTGCCTGGGGGACCTTTCACCAGCATCACGGGATTGCCGGCAAGGGCGGTACCCACGGCACGCTGTTTCGCGGCGTCCAGGTGTTGGAACCATCCTCCTTCAGGGGTGACTGGAGGTAGGGGAGCCTGCTCAATACCATCCAGAATCTCCCCTAGGCAATCGTTCGTTGCAGAACCATGCTTGAGGGACGCCAGGGCATCCATTTGGCGTCTTAGCGAGACGAGTGTGGGGCCTAGATCTGGTTCGAGAACTCCTCTGCGATACCCCCGGAGGGGTTGCCCCGAACGACTTCTCAGAGTAGACGAATGATCGACATGACGAATCACCTCCACCCGCGTCCCTGACAGCGAATCGGAGGATGTCTTGAGTATCCACTCTGAGCCGACTAGGTCTTCCTCCACAGATTCGCAGAGGGCGACCGTCAGGTCACGCCCGTCATTTGCACCGTTGTCAAACCGAATATTCCGCCGTTTACGACGTTCGAACTCGACTATCACGTCAAGGGTTCTGGTCCAACGAGCGAGATGGGTCGCGAGACCGCCCAGCGAAGAAGCGTCTCGCGGTGACTCATTGTGGTCGCGCAAGTCCGTGAGGAATCCGGACAGCTGGGAGATCGCACGCTCCTTGTCGAGGGGGGTTCGGTCGGAGAAATCAACGTCGCTGGCGACCACCCTTCCGGAACGACGCAGCCACTCCAGAGCCTCCAGTTCATCGACGCTGACACCGGTTACCAGAAGAATGCCTTCTTTCGGCTTGGGACTGCACCGGTACAGACCCCGGTCGCCGGCGAGTTCCACCATAGGTGAACCATCGGGGCCCTCCCCGAGGCGGGCGACCGTTGCCGACGCCAGATCGTCGATGACAAATGAGGTCGACTGTCCCGGGTCAGGGAAGACTTCACTCAATGTGCGAATCGCGGACTTCGTGAGCACAAGGAATAGAAGCCGACGGGATGAATAAGACCTCGTCGAGTGGTCAAAAGCGTATTGCAGCTCCGATTCCATAATCGAGCAGTCTGCCTGTCTGGCCTCCGGGTCGACGTCGAGGGACTGTTCGAGCACGCTACGAACTGCGGACGGACAATCAAGAGAATCCAAGGCTGCCACGACTTCGGCGTGGTTCTCTATCTTTTTGTCGGAGGCGGCCACAACAAATGTAGCCGCCAGTGAATAAACGTCTCGAACGTAAGGCTGCTTGTCCACCAACTCTGGCGGCGCGAAAGGTGCAGTCCTCCAGGCTTGCAGTGTTAGTCCGGAGCTATTAGTCATCATGGTTTGTTTGCTGATGCTCATATCCGCGAGAAGCGGCACTCCGTCGGACGTCATAAGAATATTCAACGGTTTGATATCTCTGTGCTCTAAGCGGTGTCGATGGAGGTGTCCGACCGCCGAGGCCAAGGGTAGCAGGAGGGATCCAACGCTCTCGCGGGCATCCGCAAAGTTTCCGTCTTCGATCCACTCTTGGAGATTGCGTTCCACCCACGGCATTACAAGGTAGGGAGTTGAAGTGTCATCGATACCTGAGTTCAGCAATGGGACAATATTCTTATGGCGGGCCGTCTTGAGAACTTTCACTTCTCGTTGGAAGATGGACTCGGTCATTTCCGTCCCCCGTCCAACGATGAACTTGATGGCCACGGGGTCACCAGAGGTTAGGCTGACGGCTTTCCGCACGGAGGAATGACCGCCGTGCCGGGGCTTCTCGCCTTCCAGAACAAGATAAGCATTTGCGATAATTTCCGGTACCAACGTCCCGCCCCCTGAACTCGTATAGCATCTGTGGGAGCTATGCACCCTCACAGCAAACTGACCACGAGTCTAGACCAGTAAAGATTGAGGGTCTTACAGCGTTTCGGCGCCATGGTTTTCGGTCCTAGGGTGTTCACCCTTCGAGGCGATTCTTCTCGAAGGCCGCGGGGTGCTGCGCTACTGCCCCAGGCTGACGAAAGGTCCGTTATCGGCGCAGCGTACATGCCAGGTGAGGCTGACGAACTCTTACAGCCGCTGCGGGTCTTCGGCGTACATTTGCAGGCGGATATCCAGGGCTTCGGTCATGTGGCGGGCGGCGATGTCGCCAGCTGTGGTCGCTTCGCCGGCCTCGATCGCCGCGACCAGGGCTTCGTAGTCGGCCAGCACGGCGTCCCAGCGGCCCGGGTGGGTGAGGGTGGTCAGGGTGTAGCGGCGGACCTGCTGGTCCAGGCCGGTCAGCAGCCGCATCAGTGAAGGGCTGTGGGCGGCGGTCCAGATCAGGCCGTGGAACTCCCGGTTGGCCTCGGCCAGTGACGACCCGTCCGCCGGATCCAGCGCGCGCATGCTCTGGCACTTGGCCCGGAGCAGCCGGACATCCAGGTCCGTTCGCTTCCGGGCAGCCTTGGCCGCGGCGGCTTCCTCGAGCACGATCCGCGACTCGTAGATGTCCACGATTTCCTCGGCCGTGTGCGTCCGGACCGCCAGGATCTTGCCGCGGCGCTCCAGCAGGCCGTCCTGCTCCAGCCGCTGCAGCGCCTCGCGGACCGGGGTGCGGGAGGCGCCGTACCGCTCCGTCAGCTTGACCTCCGTAAGGGTCTCCTCCGGCGTGATTGCCGAACTCAGTATGTCCTCCCGCAGGCGGCTGTAGACCGACTTCTCCAACACCACGCACGCTCCTCACCAGGCCCGGAGCTGACGTCCACATGCCGTCATCCGGGTTCCCATCACCCAGATCGCAGTATACATTTGCATTCAATCGCGGCGCCGGAGCCCCGGCGGCCGCACCCGGCCCCACCGAAGGAGCGACCGTGCCCGCCGAGATCCTGCTGGTCCACGGAAGCATGCTCGGCGCCTGGTGCTGGGAAGGCGCCATCGCCGAACTTGCCGCCCTCGGCACGAAGGCCGAAGCTTTCGACCTTCCCGGCCACGGGGATGACGCCACCCCGCGCGGCTTTGTGACCGTGGCAGGTTACGTGGCCGCCGTCGTCGAGCGCTTGGACGCCGCCCCGGAGCCGGTGGTCCTCGCCGGGCACAGCATGGCCGGGTACCCGATCGCCGCCGCGGCCCTGCAACGCCCGGACAAGGTGCGGCACCTGGTCTACTTCAGCGCCCAGGCCCGCAAGCCCGGGCAGTCCTGGGCGGACACCCTGGACCCCGCAATCAGCGAGACCTACGAGCGGGAGGCCGCGGAGCGCGGGGACGGCAGCTACGTGGTCCCCGCCGAGGTGGTGGCCACCCGCTGGCTGTCCTCGCTGGACCCGGGAGACCAACAGGTCGAGGCGATCCGTTCCCGCCTCACCCCGCAGCCCGCCGGGCCGCTCTTCGAACCATGGGCCCTGCCCGCCGGCTCCCTGGACGGCGTTCCCGTGACCTACATCTGGCCCGAGGAGGACCGGCAGAACACCGAGCGGCGGATGCGGATGTCCCTGTCCAACCTGCCGGCCGCCACCCGGCTGGTCACCATAAGCGGTGACCACTGCGCCATGCTGACCGACCCCGCGGGCACCGCGGCCGCCCTCCACGCCGTCGTCGCCGGGTAGCGAAGCACAAGGAGTCGGATAGGCATTAGGCGACGGAGCCGGCCCGCCGGCCGAACACCGCGCCGGCCGCCAGTCCGCTGCCGCCCGGGTAGTTGCCGCTGAAGAGCCCGCCGAGGGCCTCGCCGCAGGCCAGCAGGCCCGGGATGGGCGCGCCGTCGTTATCCAGCACCCGGCCATAGGTGTCCGTCTTCAGTCCGCCGAACGTGAACGTCACGCCGCAGGTGACGGGGAAGGCGTAGTAGGGGGCCGTCTCGAGCGCCAGCGCCCAGTTGCTCTTGGGCGGCACCACGGCGGCCGCGCGGCCATCCTTGACGTTCGGATCGAACGCGCGGCCGGTGTCGATCCCGGCGTTGAACTCGGCCACGGTGCGTTCCAGTCCCGCCGGGTCGATGCCCGCCCGCTCGGCCAGGGTGGCCAGGTCATCGGCCTCGATCACCGAGACGCCGGGCATCTGGTACTCCTCGGCGCGGAGCATGGGCCGGGTGGTGGCGTCGAAGAGCTGGTACGCCACGGCGCCGGGCTGCTGCAGGATGTCCTTGCCGTAGCGGGCGTACGTGTAGTTGCGGAAGTCCGCGCCTTCGTCCACGAACCGCGCGCCCTCACGGTTCACCACGATCCCCAGCGGGTAGCCGCCGCGGGTGAGCTGGTTGGTCAGCTCATAGTTGCTCTCATTCTCCGCGAACCCCGCATCCCAGGCGACGCTGTGGCAGGTGGACCAGTCCCCGCCCTGCGCCGCGCCCGCGTCCAGGGCAGCGCGGATCATCTCGCCGGTGTTCCCCGGGGTGCCGCGGACCTTCGCGTTCTGCCAGCCCTCGCCCAGGTAGCGCTGCCGCATTTCCGGATTCGCCTCGAAGCCGCCCGCGGCCAGGATCACCGACTCTGCCCGCACCTCCCCGGTGCCGCCGTCGGCGTCGTTGAACCGCACGCCGGCCACGCGCCCGTCCTCGACAATCAGCCCGGTGACGGCGTGGCCGTAGCGTACGTCAACGCCGGCGCGCGCGGCCGCCGCGGCGTGGTCCGCCATGAGGCCCTTGCCGCCGCCGACGTTGCCGATGTGCAGGCCGCCCCAGAACAGGTACGACCCGTCCGGCTGGCTGTACGCCTGGCGCTCGTACATCAACCGGTACTTCAGCCCCTGCCGCTGCAGCCAGCGCAGCGTGCCGTGGCTCTCTTCCACCAGCACCCGGGACAGCTCCGGATCGTTCCGGCCGCCGGAGACCTTCGCCAGGTCCGCGAGGTAGTCCTCCTGCGTGTACGGCGGCACCTCAGTGACGGCGTGCCGCTCATCGGGTTCGACGACGTCGGCCAGGTCTTCCAGCCCGCTGTGCGGAATGCGGGTGGCGCCGGCCGTGTAGTAGCTGTTGCCGCCGGCGCGGTCCTTCTCCGACTTCTCCAGCAGCAGCACGGAGCGGCCGTTTTCCGCCGCGGCCAGTGCCGCCGCAAAACCGGCGTTGCCGCCGCCCACCACCAGAACGTCCACGTTCTCCACCATTGTCCAGACTCCTATCTCATTGTTTGAATACGAATGTATACAACAGAATGCAATCCGACAAGAGGTGGTCCACAGTGTTGCGGGGGAGCGGCGTTAGAAGCACGGAACGCAGCAGGGAGCCCGGCCGCGGTCTGGATTTCTCCAGTCCGGCCGGACTCCCTGCTTGATGCGCTGCGCCCGTGAGGGGCGCGCTTGGTCGGTTCTAGTTGGCGTTGCTCTAGTTCGTCTTGGCGATGAAGACGTCGCACGGCGCGTTGTGGGCCACCGTGTTGGCCACGCTGCCCAGGACGCGGCCCAGGCCCTGCATGCGCCGGTTGCCCACCACGATCACCTTCGCCTCGAGGCGCTCGGCCTCGCTGATAAGCACCTCGTGCGGCTTGCCGCGCGCCGCGGTGTAGGTGGTGCTGACGCCGGAGGCGCCGAGCAGGGCCGCCACGCGCTGGGCCACCTTGTGGGCCTGCTCCGAGTCGGAGACGGTCCAGTCCTCGCCCGCGATCTCCACCACCTCGGTCTTGTCGCTGGCGTACGCGGTGACCACGTTGAGTGTGGCGCCCATGGCCTGGGCCAGGTCCGCCGCGGTGCGCGCTGCCTTCATGGCTGTTTCTGATCCGTCGACGCCGACGATGACAATGCCTGACACTGGTCGATCTCCTTCGTTAGTTCCTCATGGCTGTGCTCCCAGTGCCCCGCGGGCACCGGGTGACGTGCGTGGGTCTTACGGCGCAGGGATCTCCTGGGCGTCGATGTACATCTCGATGCGGATGTTCTTGGCCACTTCCAGGTGGGCGCTGGCGATCTTGCCGGCGCGTTCGGCGTCCCGGTCCCGGATGGCGGCGACGAGTTCCTCGTGTTCCTTCAGCACCTGGCTCCAACGGGCCGGCGTGGACAGCGTGGTGCCGGGGTAGCGGATGAAGTGCACCAGGATGCGGTCCAGCAAATCCAGCAATGCCGCACTGTGGCTCGCGGCCCAGATGCGTTCGTGGAAGGCGCGGTTCACGGCGGCCAGCTGCGCCGCGGTGGCCTCCTCGAACTTCAGGTCCACCATGCTCTGGTGGGCGCGCTCGATCAGCATGAGGTCCATGTCCGTGTGGCGCAGCGCGGCCGTCTTCGCCGCGGCCTCCTCCAGGAAGGAGCGCACCTCGTAGAGGTCCAGCATCTCCTCGGGCCGGTACTCCCGGACCTGCATGCGTGAGCCGATCCGCTCCACCAGGCCCTCGGTTTCCAGCCGGCGCAGGGCCTCGCGGATGGGGGTGCGGGAGACGTTGTACTTCTTGGCCAGGGCGGTCTCCACCAGCTGGGCCTTGGGCGGGAGCTCCTGGGCAATGATCGCGTTGCGGATCATCAGGTACGGGCTCATCAGGGCCGGATTGCTCATCGCTGGTCTCTTCCTCGTGGCAGCAACGGTGTGAACATCAGGCGGGCCTGATGCAACTCACCATACAGTCGAAGGCCATTTTAACACACGGTATACAGCTGGCCCTTTTCGTGAACAGCAAGCCCAGATGACAGCGAGACGGCCGTCACATTTCGGTAACGAGTGTGTGCCAATGCACATTTTTGTTGCTCGCTTCTTGCAAACGGTATACATTCGACCAAAAGCGAGGACAGTTTCTTAAAACTGTACCGAAAGTGCTTCAAAGATCGACCGGTACCAACGACGGTACGCAGGCACCATTGAGGAGACACGATGACCAGCCCCACCGGCACGGTCCAACTGGGGGAATCGGACTCCCCGCGAACGTCAGTTATTCAGGTCCCGGCCGCTCTGGTCCGCGGCGGGACGAGCAAGTGCTGGATTTTCCGCCAGAGCGACCTGCCGGCGGACACCGCCGACATTGAACGCCTGCTGATCCGTACCTTCGGCTCCCCGGACCTCCGCCAGATCGACGGCGTCGGCGGCGCGTCCTCCACCACCAGCAAGGCGATCATCGTGGACGACCTCGGCTCGGCGGACGGCGTGGTGAACTACCGCTTCGCGCAGGTGGCCATCGATACGCCCTCCGTGGAGTGGGACAGCAACTGCGGCAACTGCGCCACCGGCCTGGGCCTGTACGCTCTGCACGCCCGGCTGGTGCCGCCGGCCGACGGCGTCTCCCGAGTCACGATCGTCAACACGGTCACGGGGCTGAGCCTGGTCTGCGAGGTCCCAACCCCCGGCGGCGAGGTCCCCACCTACGGCTCACGGCAGATCCCGGGCCAGTACTACCCGGGCGTCCCCGTGGACATCATCTTCGAGAGCAGCAGCTGGACCAGCTTCGAGACGGAAATGCCCACCGGCCACGCCGTCGACGAGGTCACCGTCCAGGGCCGCACCTTCCACGCCACGCTGATCGATGCCGGCGCCCCGGCGGCGATCTTCGATCCGCGGGACTTCGGCTTCACCGGCAGTGAAGACGCGGAGGAGCTGGAGGAACTGGTGGCCCTGGCGCCGGAGCTGCGGGCCGCCGCCGCCAAGGTCATGGGCATCCCCAGCCACCTGACCTCCATCCCGAAGGTGGGCATCGTGGGCCCGCCGCCGGCGGGGGAGACCGGCGTCTCCGCGCGGATGATCTCGATGGGCGCCCTGCACCCGGCGATCGGACTCACCAGCGCCGTCGCCATCGCCGCCGCCTCCGGGCGCGCCGGCTCCATCGTCGCCAACGCCGCCGTCGGCACCTCCGGTAACTCCGGCACAGCCGACAACACAGACCACGACGGCGGCGACACCCTGGCGATCCACCTCCTCAACGGCGCCACCAGGACAGCCCTGGACGCGCCCGTTCCCAGCAAGGTCGCCTTCCAGCGGTCGGCCCGGGTCATCAGCGAAGGAACCGTGCTCGTCCCCGGCGACTGACCGGGCGGCAGGCAAACCACCATTCACAAGGACGTGTCATGAAAATCAGCATCCAGAATCTGCAGCTCAAATACGGCGACTTCGTCGCCATCGAAAACCTCAACCTCGAGATCGGCGACGGCGAGGCCCTGGTCCTGCTGGGGCAGTCCGGCTGCGGCAAGACCAGCACCATGCGCTGCCTCGCCGGACTGGAGGAGCCCAGCTCGGGCCGGATCATCATCGACGACGTCGTGGTGTTCGACTCGGAAAAGGGCATCAACCTGCCGCCGAACAAGCGCAACGTGGGCATGGTCTTCCAGTCCTACGCCGTCTGGCCGCACATGACCGTCTTCCAGAACGTGGCCTACTCCCTCAAGCTGCAGAAGCTCTCCAAGTCCGAAACCCGGGACCGGGTGATGGAGGTCCTGACCCTGGTGGGCCTGGAGAAGTTCGCCGACCGGGGCGCCAGCCTGCTCAGCGGCGGGCAGATGCAGCGCGTGGCCCTGGCCCGCAGCCTGGTGATGCGCCCCAGCGTCCTGATGCTCGACGAACCGCTCTCCAACCTGGACGCCCGGCTCCGTGACCGGCTCCGCGTGGAACTCCGTGAGATCCAGCTCCGCCTGGGCCTGACCTGTGTCTACGTCACCCACGACCAGCACGAGGCGTTCGCCCTGGCGGACCGGATCGCGCTGCTGCAGGGCGGCAAGATCGTCCAGATCGGCGGCCCCCGCGAGATGTACGAGACCCCCGCCAGCGCCTCGATCGCGCACTTCCTGGGCGTCTCCAATGTCATGGACTGCGAGTCGGTGCCCGCCCCGGACGGCTCCGCCACCGCCAAGGTGACCGACCACGGCCTCACCATCCACTCCGCCCAGCGCGCCGCCACGGCCCCGCAGCAGATGAAGGTCTGCATGCGGGCCGAGGACCTGCAGCTGTCCGCCCAGCCCACCGCGGCCGCCAACGCCTGGAAGGGCAAGGTCCGGGTGGCCGGTTTCCAGGGCAACGACGTCCGCTACGCCGTGGAGCTCGACGGCGGCCTGGAACTGGACGCGCTGGGCACCATCAAGCGCGGCGAACAGCACGAGGTGGGCGACTCCGTCTGGGTCAGCATCGATCCCGCCCAGGTCCAGATCCTCCCGGCGGAGGTGCTGGTATGAGCCTCAAGACCCCGCTGGCGGACCCCGCCGTCGCGGCTTCCCCCGTCCCCGCGTCCTCCCGCGGCACCAAGGCCCTCGGGAACCTGCGCAAGAGCACCCCCGCCATGATCATCATCGCGATCCTGTCCGTCCTGGTGCTCCTGCCGCTGGCCCTGGTGCTGCTCGCGGCGTTCTCCGACGCCGTGCCCCGGCCCGGCAACATCTCCCTGGGCGGCCTGACCCTGGACAACCTGATGCTCCTGGCCAGTCCGGAGGCCCTCGGCGCGCTGGGGAACTCGCTCATGGTGGGTGCCGGATCCGCCGTCGTCGCCCTGGTGATCGGCGCGTTCCTGGCGTTCGTCTGCGCCCGCACCGACGCGCCGATGCGCAAGTTCATTTTCTTCATCGGCATGGCCCCCATGTTCATCCCCGCCCTGGTGGGTGCGCTGGCCTGGTCGCTGCTGTCCTCCCCGAGCGCCGGCTACCTGAACATCCTGCTCCGCGACCTCGGCATCGACTTCGTCATCAACATCTACAGCCTGCCGGGCCTGATCTTCGTCCTCGGGATCTTCTACGCCCCGTACGCGTTCCTGCTGATGCACAGCTCGCTGTCGATGATGAACGCCGACCTCGAAGAGGCCGCCACCGTCCACGGCGCCACCCTGAAGACCATGCTCCGCACCGTCACCCTGCCACTGGCCCTGCCGGCCGTGCTGGGCTCGGCCATCCTGGTCTTCGCCCTGACCATGGAGAACTTCCCGGTGGCCCAGGTGATCGGCAACCCCGCCGGCATCGACACCCTGCCCACCTACATCTACCGCCTGATGAGCGCGACGCCGGCCAAGAGCAACCAGGCCGCCAGCATCGCGATCGTCCTCACCGCGGCCCTGCTGATCATCACCGTGATCCAGCAGCGCATCATCAACAAGCGCAAATTCACCACCGTCACCGGCAAGGGCAACCGGCCCCGCCAGGTGCCGCTGCGGAAGCTGCGCTGGCCGTTCACCATCATCGCCCTGGCGTACTTCGCCGTCGCCGTCGTCCTGCCGATGCTCGCGCTGCTGGCCGCCTCCATGCAGGCCACCCCGTTCGTCGCCTCCATCTCCCAGCTCTTCGAGACCGGGGCCATGAGCTTCGCGAAGCTGGCCGACGTCCTGGCCTCGCACGACTTCCAGCTGGCGCTGCGCAACAGCGTGATGGTGGCGCTGCTGGCCGCGATCGCCGGCACCACGCTCAGCTTCATCGCCTCCTACGTCCGCTACCGGACCAAGACCCGCGGCGGCCAGCTGATCGAACTGATCGCCATGACCCCGCTGGCGGTCCCCGCGATCGTCATGGGCATCGGCCTGCTCTGGACCTGGCTGCTGCTGCCGGTCCCGGTCTACGGCACCCTGCTGATCCTGGCGATCGCCTGCGTGGCCGTGTTCCTGCCGCAGGGCTACCGGGGCATCTCGGCGTCGATGCTGCAGATGGACCAGGACCTGGAGGACAGCGCCGTCATGCTCGGCGCCCGCCGCTCCAAGGCGATCGTGAACGTGACCCTGCCGCTGATGCGGGTGGGCATCACGTCCTCCTTCCTGCTCTTCCTGATGCTCTCGATGCGTGAACTGAGCGCCTCGATCTTCCTGTTCACCTCGAACACCCGGATCCTCTCGATCCTGGTCTTCGACAACTTCGACAACGGCCAGAGCCAGTCGGCCGCGGCCGTCAGCGTCCTGTACATCGTCGTGATCGCGGTGCTGGCGGTGATCGCCCAGAAGGTGGGCGCCGACCGCAAGCTCGAGACCAAATAACGCTTCCCGCACCACACCATTTGAAAGGGTCTAAACAATGAAGTTAGCGTCCAAAATCCCCCTGCTCGGCCTCGGCGTCGTCCTCTCCCTGAGCATGGCTGCCTGCGGCGGCGCCGCCGCGAGCAACAGCGTGGTCACCGCCACGGCAGAGGTCAAGACCGACGACGGGCTGGTGATCAACGGCGAGAACATCGCGGACAAGGCCACCTACGACAAGGCCAAGACCCAGACCCTGAGCCTCTACTCCGGCTACACCGAGTCCTCCGAGAGCGCCCTGGTGGCCGCCTTCACCAAGGACACCGGTATTAAGGTCAACGTGGTCCGCCTGACCCCGAACAAACTGGCCGAGCGCGTCCAGTCCGAACAGGGCGCCGGCAAGCTGGGCGCCGATGTCATCCGCACCTCCGACTACCGGATCGCCAAGACCCTGGAGGACGCGAAGGTCTGGAAGGCCTACGACGTGCCGGGCGCCTCGCAGTTCAAGGACGTCTCGGTGGACGGCGGGCAGTTCACCCGCATGTTCAACTCCGTCTACACGCTGGGCTACAACACCCAGCTGGTCAAGGAAGCGGACGCCCCGAAGTCCTGGGCCGACGCCGTCAGCGGCAAGTGGCAGGGCAAGCTGGGCATCGTCCAGGGCGGCTCCGGCGGCAGCACCGCCTCGCTGAACCGCTTCATGGAGTCGAAGCTGGGCGCCGATTACTTTGCCAAGTACGCCGCGCAGAAGCCCACCATCTACGACTCCCTGGGCGCCGAGGCCACCGCGCTGGCCCGCGGCGAGGTGGCGGTGGGAACCGTGACCATCAGCGGCACCAACATCTCCGCCGTGCAGGACAAGGCTCCCGTGAAGTTCATCGTCCCGGACGAGGGCCTGGTGGCGTATGACTACTACCTGGGCATGGCCGGGTCCGCTACGAACGTTGAGGCTGCCAAGGTCTTCATGAACTACAACCTGTCCAAGCAGGGCCAGAAGGTTTTCGCACAGCTGGGCGAATACCCGGCCCGCACCGACGTTGAGCCGCCCACCATCATGGGCATCAAGCTGCCGGCCGCCGACTCCGGCAAGGTCTACCGCATGGCCAACACCGACGCGATCAGCTTCGGCAAGGACGACCTGGCCAAGTGGAACAAGGTCTTCGGCTACAGCAAGTAACCCGCAAGCTGCCCGGGCCTTCACCGGCCCGGGCAACGAACCGCAGTGGGGCGGCGAATGATGGTCACCGGGACCATCGCCTATTCGCAACGTGCGCCGCCCCGCTGCGGCTTCTTTATGCCCTTTTGCTATCCGCTAGGCTCGGCACATCTGAGCCCCGGCCAACGCCGTCCCGTCCGTGAAGGAGCAATGATGCCCCGCGAGCACTACAAAGCCGTTCTCTTCGATGTCCAGGGCACCCTCACGGACTTCCGGACCACCCTGCTGGACCACGGCCGGTCCGTCCTGGGCAGCAGGGCCGCGGCGCTCGACTGGCCGCCGGTGGTGGACGAGTGGCGGGCGGTCTACCGGACCATGGTGGCGGAGCTCTCCGAGGCGGGGGAGTGGCGGTCGGTCCGGTCCATCTATGCCGACGGGCTGGCGGACATCGTTCGACGACGTGGGCTCGGCGATGTGGTGACGGCCGACGAGATCGCTCCCCTCACGGACGGGTGGGAGCAGTTGCGTCCCTGGCCGGACGCGGCCGCAGGACTGCAGCGGTTACGGCGGTCGCACCTCGTGGCCGCCCTGTCCAACGCCGACCTCTCCGCCGTCATCTCAACCTCACGAACCTGCGGCTTCGACTGGGACGCCGTCTTTTCCGCGCAGCAGTTCCGCGCCTTCAAACCGCACGAGTCAACCTACCTGGGTGCGGCGGGACTGCTGGGAGTGGACCCGGCAGAGATCCTCATGGTGGCCTCCCACCGCTATGACCTGGACGCCGCCGCGGCACTGGGCCTGGGGACGGCCTTCGTCTCCCGGCCAGACGAATACGGGCCAGACGGGCACGCGGACCAGGCGTCCGACGGCGACTACGACGTCGTCGTGGAATCGATCGAGGACCTCGCCGGGACGCTCGGGGCCCGAGGCTAATTAGCGCCCGTTAGTACTCGCCCTTGATCACGAAGTACGAGCCGCGGATGGTGCCGGCCAGCTTGGACTTCTGCCGGGCGAACTTGAACTTGTCCGCCAGTTCCTCCGGAACCTCCATGCCGTCCGAGAGCTTGAACCCGACGGCCCGCTTGCCGCCGTCCTCGATGCTGTACATGACGTTGATGGACAGGCCCGACTCGTAGAACACGTAGTCCATCCGCAGCCCGTCCACCTCGAAGCTGGTGGCCTCCAGCGGCCGGGACCCGATGACCAGGTCCCGCTCCTCCTTGAGGATCCGGGCGACCCGGTCCACGGTGTCCTGAGCCTCCCCGGCGGGGCTGACCGTGAAGGCGTGGCCGTACTTGGTGTTGTAGTAGCGGGCCTCGTTGGCGCGCAGCCCGGCCAGTGCCTCCGCCACCGGGGAGGACTCGAGCCCTGCGGTGGACACGTCCTTGAAGTCGACGACGTACGGCATGGGGTTCCTCCCGGGTTTGTCCTGTAGTGGGACTAGGGTAGCGCCGCCTGGTACCCGCGCGGCAACCCGGTCCGGCTCACCTTCCGAAGTGCCGCTGAAGCAACTGAAGGCGTTCGCAGCTGCGCCGAAGCGCGGCCAGCTCCCGCCGGGCGTACCGGGATATCGGCGTAGCAGTGGCCCGGCCGAGGGGTCGCAGGTACCGCGAAACCAACCTCACGGCAACCCATGCGCCGCACGGCGTCACAAGCCGTCACCGGGGCTCTTCCGTCCTCCGCAGGTCTTGCTATCGTCGCAGGTACGAAGCCGGCCATTTGCCTAAGATAGCTGCCCCCGGCGCCTGGACGAAGGACCACCATGAAGCGCACACGAATTTCTCTCATCGGTCTGATCGCAGCTGCGGGGCTGGCGTTGGCCGGCTGCGGGTCTGCCTCCACGACCCCCGCAGGTTCGGCGCCGGCGGGCGGCGCTGACACCTCGTTGAGTGACGTCAAGAACGCCGGCGTCCTCAAGGTCGGCACCGAGGGCACGTACAAGCCCTTTACCTTCCACGCCAACGGCAACGGTGAGCTGACCGGCTACGACGTCGAGATCATCACCGCCGTCGCCGGCAAGCTTGGCGTCAAGCCGGAGTTCCAGGAGACGCAGTTCGACGCGATCTTCGCCGGCCTCGAAGCCAAGCGGTTCGACGTCGTCGCGAACCAGGTTTCGATCACGGACGAGCGCAAGGCAAAGTACGAATTCTCGACCCCGTATACGGTGAGCACCGGCGTCATCGTCACCAAGTCGGACAATTCCAGCATCACCTCCTTCGACGGGCTCAAGGGCAAAACCACGGCCCAGTCGCTGACCAGCAACTGGTACAAGCTGGCCCAGCAGAGCGGCGCCAACGTGCAGTCGGTGGAGGGTTGGGCGCAGGCGATCACCCTGCTGAAGCAGGGCCGCGTCGACGCGACCATCAACGACAAGCTGACCTACCTGGATCAGCAGAAGACGGCCAAGGACGACGGCATCAAGATCGCGGCCGAGACCACCGATAAGTCCCTGAGCGCGTTCGCCTTCCGCAAGGGCTCCAGCAGCCTCACCGAAGCCGTCAACAAGGCCCTGTCCGAGCTCCAGGCCGACGGGACCCTGACGAAGATCTCACAGAAGTACTTCGACGCCGACGTCACCAAGTAACGGCATGGGTACCCTCGGCGTAGATCGGGTCAGGCCATGACTGTGAACTGGGAGCTGGTCTGGAGTTCGCTCGGACCGATCCTCATGGGCGCCGTCACCGGAACAATCCCGGTGGCGCTGGCCTCGTTCGGCCTGGGCCTGGTGCTGGCCCTGCTGGTCGCCTTGATGAGGCTCAGCCGCAACGTGGTCCTCTCATCGATCGCCCGCGTCTACATTTCAGTGATCCGCGGGACCCCGCTGCTGGTCCAGCTCTTCGTCATTTTCTACGGACTGCCGTCCGTCGGCATCACCATCAGTCCCTGGCCCAGCGCAATCATCGCCTTCTCCCTCAACGTGGGCGGCTACGCGGCGGAGGTCATCCGGGCTGCCATCCTGTCCGTGCCGAAGGGGCAGTGGGAGGCCGGTCACACGATCGGCATGTCCCGCCGGCAGGCCCTGGTGCGGATCATCCTGCCGCAGGCGGCAAGGGTCTCGGTCCCGCCCCTGTCCAATACCTTCATCAGCCTGATCAAAGACACCTCCCTGGCGTCGTTGATCCTGGTGACTGAGCTGTTCCGGCAGGCGCAGCAGGTGGCGGCCTTCAGCCAGGAGTTCATGCTGCTGTACCTGGAAGCCGCCGTGATCTACTGGGTCATCTGCCTTGTCCTCGCCGGCGGACAGTCGGCCCTCGAGAAGAGATTGGACCGCTATGTCGCCCACTGAATCCGCACGCCCGGACGACGGCGCCCTCCTGGCGGTCCGCGGACTCCGCAAAGCCTTCGGCCAGCAGGAGGTGCTGAAATCCATTGACCTCACCGTGCGCCGCGGTGAAGTTGTCACGCTGATTGGGCCCTCCGGGTCGGGGAAGACCACCGTGCTGCGCTCCCTCAACGGCCTGGAAATCCCCGACGCCGGGGTCGTGGAGTTCGCCGGTGGTTTGAGCGTGGATTTCTCCGCCCCTGTTTCCAAGAAACAGCTGGCGGCGGTGCGGGATCGAAGCGCGATGGTGTTTCAGCATTACAACCTCTTCCCGCACAAGACCACCCTTGAAAACGTGATCGAGGGCCCGGTCCAGGTTCAGAAGAAGCCCAAGGCCCAAGCGGTTCAGGAGGCGCGGGAACTCCTTGCCCGCGTCGGGCTCGCGGACAAGGAAAACAGCTACCCCTTTGAGCTGTCGGGCGGCCAGCAGCAGCGGGTCGGCATTGTCCGCGCCCTGGCCCTCCGCCCGCAGCTGCTGTTGTTTGACGAGCCGACGTCGGCCCTGGACCCGGAACTGGTCGGCGACGTCCTGACGGTCATCAAGGAACTGGCGGACGAGGGATGGACCATGGTGGTGGTCACCCACGAACTCGCCTTCGCCCGGGAAGTTGCCGACGAGGTGATCTTCATGGAGGGCGGCGTCGTCGTGGAACGGGGACACCCCGACACGGTGCTGCGGGATCCCCGCGAGGAACGCACCCGGCAGTTCGTTAACCGGCTCCTGAACCCGTTTTAGGCCCGGCCGGAGACCGGGTGACGGCGAGGATCATGCCGATGCCGGCGAGGGAGGACACCATCGCGGAACCGCCGTAGGAGATGAACGGCAGCGGCACGCCGATCACCGGGAGCAGGCCGCTGACCATGGCGATGTTGATGACGGCCTGGCCGATGATCCAGGTGACGACACTGCAGGAGAGCGCCCGGGCGAAGGTCCCCTCGGTCCGGGCGATGGTCTTGAAGATGGCGACGGCGAGCACGGCGAAAAGTGCCAGCACCAGCAGGGTGCCGGCGAATCCGAGTTCCTCACCCAGGATGGTGAAGATGAAGTCGTTGTGCGCCTCCGGGATCCAATTCCACTTTTGCCGGCTCTGGCCCAGCCCGGTGCCGAACCAGCTCCCGGAGGCCAGGGCGTACTGGCCGTTCAGCGCCTGATACCCGAGGCCCTGGGAATCGTCGGCGGAGCCGCCGCCCAGCCAGGAGGAGATCCGCCCCATGCGGTTGCCGCTGGTGGCGGCGAGGATCAGCGCCGCGAAGGCGGAGATAGACCCCGTCACCGAGATCACCTTCATGGGCACCCCGCCGTAGAACAGCGTGGCAGCCAGGATGAGCATGACGATCATGGTGGTGCCGAGGTCGTGGCCCAGCGCGACGAGTCCCATAATGATGCCTCCGACGGGCAGCAGGGGGACGACGGCGTGTTTCCACTGGCCGAGGAGCTTCTGCTTGCGGGTCAGGATGTCGGCGGCCCAGACGATGAGGGCGAGCTT
>NZ_JBFBKP010000057.1:0-27614 GCF_040702285.1 Arthrobacter sp. NPDC080086 | reverse complement strand
CTGGAAACCAGCGGCGGGGCCCTCCTTGTTTACGTGCTGTGTGGCTCTAATTGACCTGGTTGATGATGGTCTCGGCGACCTCGCGCATGCTCAGGCGGCGGTCCATCGAGGTCTTCTGGATCCAGCGGAAAGCCTCCGGCTCCGTCAGGCCCATCTTGGTGGTCAGCAGGCTCTTGGCGCGCTCGACCAGCTTGCGGGTGGCGAACTGCTCCTGCAGGTCGCTGACCTCGCTCTCCAGGGCCTTGATCTCCTCGTGCCGGGACAGGGCGATCTCCAGGGCGGGGATCAGGTCCGCGGGGGTGAAGGGCTTGACCACGTAGGCCATGGCGCCGGCGTCGCGGGCGCGCTCGACCAGTTCCTTCTGGCTAAAGGCGGTCAGCAGCACGACCGGGGCGATGCGCGCCTTGACGATCTTCTCGGCGGCGGAGATGCCATCCATGACGGGCATCTTCACGTCCATGAGGACCAGATCCGGCTTCAACTCCTCGGCGAGCTGCACGGCCTTCTCGCCGTTGTCCGCCTCGCCGACGACGTCGTAGCCCTCGCCGCGCAGGATCTCGATGATGTCCAGGCGGATGAGGGTCTCATCCTCGGCGACCACGACGCGGCGGGCGGGCTGGGAAGCGGGGGTGGAATCCGTCTGTTCTGACACGGGAACTCCTTGAAAAGGTACGGCGGGCGTTGTGCCATTCTGTGGCGCGTCCGCGGGTGTACTGGGGCCGTTGGGGATCGATGCGGCTTCACTGGCGCGATTCTGGAATTCAGCCTATCTGCATGTAGAGTAAATCCGCGCACCGGAAGCGATCGCGTTGCTCACAGGACCCCTGGAGCGGCCGATTATGACAGCCGGTGTCTCCGCGCCCGAGTGGCGGAATTGGCAGACGCGCCGCACTCAAAATGCGGTATCGAAAGGTGTGTGGGTTCGAGTCCCACCTCGGGCACAGTAACGCACCCCTCGTCAGAGGGGTTTTTTGCTTTAACGTCTGTGCAGCGCTCCTCCCGGGGGCACTTTGGCGCGGACTCGCCGTTCGCCAGGCCGCCGGCGTCGGGCATTGACCCTGAAAGTGCCCCCGGACAGAGGCGGCGACGCAGCAAAGCGGCGTCCTCATGCGGTTCGGCCCGCAGCGCGACCCCTCGTCGGAGGGGACCGCTCCGAGGCCGGCTGGGGCCAGTCTTCTTGGGCACTGTTGGCGCGGTGCTCAGTCCTCAAGCTTCGAATGCTCGCCCAGCCGGTGCCATGAACGGTTGTGGTAAACCAGTGCGTCGCCGGGTTCACCCGGTTGGACATCACGCATCATGCGGAATTCCAGGGCGTTGACGGCGATGATCGTGGACGTCCCGACCTCCATGCGGTTGATCACGGCGCAGCGCACCCAGGCACGCGCGTCGTCGTACACCGCCTCGCCGGTTGCAAGGGTCGACCAGCGGTGCGTCTGGTCAAAGCGGTCGGCCCCGGGGGTCGCTCCACGCTTCGCCAGGTCGACGTCGTGCGCGTCCAGCAGGTGCACGACGACGGTCTCGGCGCGCAGAAGTACCTCCGACGCCGAAGAAAGCGCCGAGACCGAGAAGATCAGCAACGGAGGGTCCGCACTCACCGACACGACCGACGATACCGTCAGCGCCACCGGTCCTTCGCCGGCATCTGCGGTGATGACGGCGACACCTCCCGGGTGGCCGCGGAACAGCGCTTTGAATTCGTCGGCCGTGAGGGAGGACGGGAAGCGTTGCGCGGGTGCTTGCAGCCAGGTGTCCGGAGGGTAGGCGTGAAACACGGTTACGACGCCCCGGGGGCGGAGCGGGCGAGCTCCTCGCGGACGATGTTCGTCCCTGCGCTCAGGGCACTCAGCTTCGCCAGCGCCACATCCCGGGGAAACGGTGCCATGCCGCAATTGGAGCTGGGGATCAGCTTGTCCGCATCCACGAACTGGAGGGCCCGGCGGAGCGTGTCGGCGACCTCCTCCGGGGTCTCGACGGTCTCGCTTGCGACGTCGATGGCCCCGAGCATGACTTTCTTGCCGCGGAGGAGTTCGATGAGGTCCATGGGCACGTGGGAGTTCTGGCATTCCAGCGAGATGATGTCGATGCTGGAGGCCTGCAACAGCGGGAAGGTCTCCTCGTACTGCCGCCACTGCGCGCCGAGCGTCGCTTTCCAGTCGTTATTGGCCTTGATCCCGTAGCCGTAGCAGATATGCACGGCGGTCTCCGCGCGCAGTCCCTCTGCCGCTCTCTCCAGGGCGGCCACGCCCCAGTCCTTAACCTCGTCGAGGAAAACATTGAACGCGGGCTCGTCGAACTGGATGATGTCCACGCCGGCCGCTTCCAGCTCTTTCGCCTCCTGGTTCAGGATCGTGGCGAACTCCCAGGCCAGCTTCTCGCGGCTCTTGTAATGGTCATCGTAGAGCGTGTCCACCATCGTCATCGGACCAGGAAGGGTCCACTTGATCGGGCGGTCGGTGGTTGCCCGGAGGAACTTTGCGTCGTCGACGAAGACCGGCCGTTCGCGGCGCACCGGTCCGACGACGGTCGGCACGCTCGCGTCGTAGCGGTCGCGGATGCGCACGGTCTTGCGCTGTTCGAAGTCGACCCCGCTGAGATTCTCGATGAAGGTCGTGACGAAGTGCTGGCGGGTCTGCTCGCCGTCACCGACGATGTCGATGCCGCGTCGGCTCTGCTCGTGGATTGCGATGCGCAGCGCATCCTCCTTGCCCTCGAGCAGTGCATCTCCCTCCAGCTTCCACGGGGACCAAAGAGTCTCCGGCTGGGCGAGCCACGATGGCTTCGGCAGGCTTCCGACGACGGTGGTGGGCAACAGTGTGTTCATGAGTGAGGGTTCTCCGTGGGTCAGTTGACGAGAGCGGGGTAATTGGCGGTCCACTGGTCCAGTAGATCCTTGTGGGGCGTGATGAAGTGCTCTTCCGTGTACTTCGCCTGCGTGATCGCGAGCTGACCGCGCTCGACCCGGTCGTAGGCGATCTGGGTCCGCGAGTAATCCTGCTCGCCCAGGCTCGGCTGGTAGACGGCGGCGGCGGCGGAGTTCGCGTTGTAGACCTCCGGGCGGTAGATCTTCTGGAACGTCTCCATGGTGCTGATCGTGCCGATGAGCTGCAGGTTGGAGTAGTCGTTGAGCAGGTCGCCGCGGAAATAGAAGGCAAGCGGCGCAACGCTGCCGCGTGGCATGAAATAGCGGACCTGAAGCCCCATCTTTGCGAAGTACGCGTCGGTCAGTGAGAACTCGTCCTGCTGGTACTCGACGCCCAGGACCGGGTGCCGGTTCTCCGTCCGCCGATACGTCCTGCTCGTCGAGACGCTGATGCACACCACGGGCGGCTGCGGGAAGCGTTCCCGGCATGCCGGGGAGTCGAGGAACTGCTGGAACAGTTTGCCGTGAAGATCGCCGAAGTCCTCGGGGATGGTCGGCTTGCCGGACTCCGCTGCCGCCGCCGGCAGCACTACGCTGAAGTCGAAGTCACGGACGTAGGAAGAGAAGTTGTTCCCGACGATCCCATGGTGGCGGACCCCGTTCAGTCGGCTGACGATCGAGATGTCGAGAACCTCGAACAGGGGGAACCGCCGATCCGTACCATCCGCGGTGAACTCTATCTCCACGGAGACGATGTCAAGCTCAAGCACATAGCGGTCCCTGTCAGGGTTGTCCCAGTCCGCCAGATCGTTGAAGCGGCGCCGCATCATGGTCAGGGCATTGCGGAGGTTTTCCCGGCGGTGCTCGCCCCGTGCGAGGTTGGCGAAATTGGTCGTGATCCGGGAGTCCTCCGACGGGGTGTAGTCCTCGTCGAAGCGTGTGGTGCGGATGCTGAAGGTGAAGTCGTCTGCCATGTGCTGCCAATCCGTGGTGATGGGCCGGGATGGCCGTCCAGAAGAGATGTGTCAATGGTGCAACCTGCCGACAGCTATCGAGTAACTGTGCCTTGCTATGCGCTGATATAGCATTTGCCTATGCCACATCTTTCGAGCGGACTGACTCTGCAACAGCTCCGCTACTTCATAGAAGTTGCAGCTGAGGGGTCGATCTCCGCAGCCGCCGATCTTCTTTACGTAGCCCAGCCGACCATGTCCGCGGCGATGAAAGACCTTGAGGCCCGGGTGGGCCGCGCACTCCTGGTTCGCTCCGCCCGCGGGGTCACCCTCACCGCGGACGGGGCAGAGTTCCTCGGGTATGCGCGGCAGGTCGTCGAGCAATTCGCTCTCCTCGAGCAGCGTTACCTTGGCAGGCCGCCGACGCGGCGTCTGTTGGGGGTGTCAACGCAGCACTACTCGTTCGCCGTGGACGCCTTCGTCCGGATGGTCAAAGCCACTGACGTGGCCGAATACGAGTTCTCGCTCCGTGAGTCCCGCACCTGGGACATCATCGAGGACGTCCGCACCCTCCGCAGCGAGATAGGCATCCTTTACCGGAACGATTTCAACCGCAAGGTCATCGACAAGTTGCTCCGGGAATCCGGGCTCGCGTTCACCCCACTTTTTCACGCCGATCCGCACATTTTCGTTGCACGGAACAACCCGCTTGCGTCCAAGGAGCGCGCGACTCTCGACGATCTCGCCGGCATGCCGCGGCTGACTTTCGATCAAGGTGCGAACAACTCCTTTTACTTCGCCGAAGAGATTCTCTCCACCATGTCCAGCAAGCAGGAGATCCGGGTCTCCGACCGTGCCACGATCTTCAACCTCATGATCGGGCTCCACGGCTACACGATCTCGACGGGCATCATCAGCGGGGAACTCGACCCCGAGATCGTCGCCATCCCGCTCGACGTTGACGAACGCATCGAGATCGGCTGGATCGGTCACGCCGCGATACCGCTGACCGAGCAGGCGAAGCGCTACCTCGGGGAACTGCGGGCCGTGGTCTCTGAGTTCGGCGTGGGGCTACTCGACTGACTGCAACCGGCAAGGCGGGTGCCACCCGGGCGGCGCGTTCCTGTTGCGCCGAATGTGATCTGGGATAAGCTCCAAAGATGGCACCGCGGAGTTTTCTAGAATGGCCGGTGATTCGGCAGCTCAGCACCGGCGATTTGCTCGGGCGTGGTCCCTCCGTGACCTCGCCCAAGACCCGAAGCATCGCCCCGCGCACGGCCACCGCCGACAAGGTGGTGCAAAGCGTGTGCCCGTACTGCGCCGTCGGCTGCGGCCAGCGCGTCTACGTGAAAGACGAACGCGTCGTCCAGATCGAGGGTGACCCGGATTCGCCTATCTCGCGCGGCCGGCTCTGCCCCAAGGGCTCCGCCAGCGAACAGCTCGTCAACTCTCCCGGCCGTCAGACGAAGGTCCTCTACCGCGCCCCCCGCGCCAAGGAATGGCAGCGGCTGGAACTCTCCACCGCCGTCGACATGATCGCCGACCGCTTCATCGAAAGCCGCCGCCGGACCTGGCAGCAGACCGACGACCACGGGCGCCTGTTGCGCCGGACCATGGGCATCGCCTCCCTCGGCGGCGCCACCCTGGACAACGAAGAGAACTACCTGATCAAGAAGCTCTTCACCGCCGCCGGAGCGGTACAGACGGAGAACCAAGCCCGTATATGACACTCCGCCACGGTTCCCAGTTTGGGAGCCTCGTTTGGACGCGGTGGTGCTACGCAATCACTGCAGGACATGGCCAACGCCGACTGCATCATCATTCAGGGATCCAACATGGCCGAGTGCCACCCGGTCGGATTCCAATGGGTGGCGGAGGCGAAGGCGCGCGGAGCCAAGGTCATCCACATCGACCCCCGCTTCACCCGCACCTCGGCGGTCGCTGACAAGCACCTGCCGATCCGGGCCGGATCCGACGTCGTGCTGCTTGGCGCCCTGATCAACTACGTCATCGCCAATGACCTGTGGTTCAAGGAGTACGTGTCCGCGTACACCAACGCGGCCACGCTGGTCCACGAGGATTACCGCGACGCCGAGGACCTGGGCGGCCTGTTCTCCGGGTTCGACCCGGAGAAGGGCGCCTACGACAACTCGTCCTGGGCCTACGACGAAGCCAGCGACGGTTCCATCACCGAACCCGGAGGTCCGGAACACGGCGCCGAAGCCGGGGCCCGTGCCGCCGGCGACGCGCTCGGCAGCGGCGGCCCGCCCCTCGAACACGCCGAGGTGCTCCGCGACGACACGCTGCAGAACCCGCGGACCGTCTTCCAGATCGTGAAGCGGCACTACGCCCGCTACACCCCCGAGATGGTGCGGGACATGTGCGGCATCAGCGAAGCGGACTTCGCCTACCTGGCCAAGACCATCACGGAGAACTCCGGCCGCGACCGGACCACCTGCTTCGCGTACGCCGTGGGCTGGACCCAGCACTCCCTGGGCGCCCAGTTCATCCGTGCCGCCGCCATCCTGCAGTTGCTGCTGGGGAATGTGGGGCGTCCGGGCGGCGGGATCATGGCCCTGCGCGGCCACGCCAGCATCCAGGGTTCCACCGACATTCCCACGCTGTTCAACCTGCTTCCCGGCTACCTGCCCATGCCCAGTGCTGGCCGCCACGACACCCTGGAGGAGTACCTCAAGGCGAACGCCTCGAAGAACCAAAAGGGTTTCTGGGCTGATGCCGACGCGTACACCATCAGCCTGCTGAAGGCGTGGTGGGGTGACGCGGCGACGGCGGACAACGACTGGGCGTACGACTACCTGCCGCGCCTCACCGGTGCGCACGGTACCTACGAGACCGTGATGAGCATGCTTCGGGATGAGGTGGAAGGCTACTTCCTGCTCGGCCAGAACCCGGCGGTGGGCTCGGCCCACGGCCGGATGCAGCGCTTGGGCATGTCCCACCTGAAGTGGCTGGTGGTCCGCGACCTGAACATGATCGAGTCGGCGACGTGGTGGAAGGACGGCCCGGAGATCGAGTCCGGGGAACTGAGCACCGAGGACATCGAGACGGAGGTCTTCTTCCTGCCGGCGGCGACCCACGTGGAGAAGGCCGGGTCCTTTACCCAGACCCAGCGGCTGCTGCAGTGGCGCCACCAGGCGGTGGCCCCGCCGGGGGAGTGCCAGAGCGAACTGCAGTTCTTCTACGAACTCGGTCACCGGATCCGGGAGAAGCTCGCGGACTCGCAGGACGAACGCGACCGGCCGCTGCTGGACCTGACGTGGGACTACCCGACGGACGAGCATGGCGACCCCGATCCCGAGTCGGTGCTGGCCGAAATCAACGGCCGTCACCTCACCGGACCGGACGCGGGAAAGCCCCTCTCGGCCTACACCGAGATGCGCGCCGACGGTTCCACGTCCGGGGGGTGCTGGATCTACACCGGCGTCTACGCCGACGGCATCAACCAGGCCGCCAACCGGAAGCCGGGCGACGAACAGGGACCAGCGGCCCCTGAGTGGGGCTGGGCGTGGCCGGCCAACCGACGAATCCTGTACAACCGCGCCTCCGCCGACCCGGACGGGAAGCCGTGGAGCGAACGCAAGAAGTACATCTGGTGGGACGAGGAACAAGGCAAGTGGGTGGGCGACGACGTCCCCGACTTCCCGCCGACCCTTGCGCCCGGGACCAAACCCGACCCGTCCGTGGGCGGACCGGCCGCGCTCAGCGGCGACGATCCGTTCATCATGCAGTCCGACGGCAAGGGCTGGCTCTTCGCGCCGAAGGGACTCGTGGACGGGCCGCTCCCGACCCACTACGAGGCCCAGGAATCACCGGTCGCCAACGGCCTCTACCCGCAGCAGCAGAGCCCGTCACGCCTGAAGTACCCGCGGAAGGACAACCTCAGCGCGCCCAGCGCAGGCGATCCTGGCGCTGATGTCTACCCGTTTGTGTTCACCACGTACCGGCTCACCGAGCACCACACGGCGGGCGGCATGAGCCGCTGGCTGCCGTACCTGTCCGAGCTGCAGCCGGAGATGTTCTGCGAGGTCTCTCCCGAACTCGCCGCCGAACGCGGACTGGAGCCGTACGGGTGGGCCACCATCATCTCGGCGCGCTCCGCGATCGAGGCGAAGGTGCTGGTCACCGAGCGGATGACGCCGTTGACCGTCGGGAACCACACCGTGCACCAGATCGGGCTGCCCTACCACTGGGGCGTCGGGAACAGCGCCGTCGTCAGCGGGGACGCCGCCAACGACCTGCTGGGCGTGACCCTCGATCCCAACGTCCAGATCCAGGAATCGAAGGTGGCCTCCTGCGACATCCGCCCCGGTCGCAGGCCGCGGGGACGGGAACTGCTGGCGCTCGTCGCCGAGTACCAGGAGCGCGCCGGGCTCACCGTGGAGACCAGCAACAGCACGGTGACCCACCCGGAAGCCGAGGGCGAGCACCCGCGTGAGCACCCGGGCGGGCAGGCACCGTGACCCGCGCCCCGGGAGCTGCCCGGCACGCAGCAGATCTTGCCCGGTCCGGGCGGCGGCACCTCGCCGCGGCCCGGACACCGACCCGACGTTGGAGGACCGCATGGGCCAGCTGACCGGACCCACCGACCCCACGGCCGACGCCCACTGGGAACACAACCCTCCCCGCAAAGGGTTCTTCACCGACACCTCCATCTGCATCGGCTGCAAGGCCTGCGAGGTGGCGTGCAAGGAATGGAACCACAACCCGCAGGACGGGAACCTAGAACTGCTGGGTTCCTCCTATGACAACACCGGATCCCTCGGCGCCAGCACCTGGCGGCACGTCGCCTTCATCGAGCAGGGCCAGGAGCGCATCGCCGAGGCGCGGGAATCCGGCCGGGCGCTGGTGAGCCTGGGCATGCCCCGCATTGGGCCCCCGCCCCAGCCCGGGACGGTCGTCGCCGGCGCGGACACCACCCCGCCGGACACCGCCGACTTCCGCTGGCTGATGTCCTCGGATGTTTGCAAGCACTGCACCCACGCCGGCTGCCTGGACGTCTGCCCCACCGGAGCGTTGTTCCGCACCGAATTCGGCACCGTGGTGGTGCAGGACGACGTCTGCAACGGCTGCGGCACCTGCGTGGCGGGCTGCCCCTTCGGCGTGATCGAACGGCGCAGCAACGGCACCGTCAAGGTTGCCACCAGCCGCGAGGAACAGCATGCCGGGCACCCCGAGGTCCCCAACGCGGGCGTCGCCCAGAAGTGCACGCTGTGTTACGACCGGCTCGTGGCCGATGAGACGCCTGCCTGCGCCAAGGCCTGCCCGACGACGTCGATCAAGTTCGGCGACCACGACGACATGGTGGAGACCGCCAAAGAGCGCGTTGCCACCCTGCACGCCCAGGGCATGACCGAGGCGCGGCTCTACGGCGCGAACGAGAACGACGGCGTGGGCGGCACCGGCTCGGTCTTCCTGCTGCTTGACGAACCCGAGGTCTACGGCCTCCCGCCGGACCCGCGGGTTCCCACGGCCGACCTGCCGAAGATGTACCGGCGCGCCGCCGTCGCGGTGGTCGGCATGGCGGCGGCCGCCGCCGTGGCATTCCTTGGAGGACGCGAGTGACGCTTTCCGAATTCGACAGCTTCCGTCCCGCGGAACCCGCCCGACGCCGCCGCAACGGCGGGAAGCGGGGAACCGGCCGGCGCAGGGACAACGGTGACGGCTCCCGCGAAATGCCGATGGTGCCGGAGCCGGAGTTCACCTCCTACTACGGCCGCCCCGTCGTCAAGCCGGCGCCATGGGGTGACGACGTCGCCGCGTACCTGTTCCTCGGCGGCGTTGCCGGCGGATCGGCCCTGCTGGCCGCCGGCGCCCAGCTGAGCGGACGGCCGCTGCTGCGGCGGAACGCCCGGCTCGGTGCCCTGGGCGCCGTCGGCCTCGGCGCCGCCGCCCTGGTCAAGGACCTCGGACGCCCGGAGCGCTTCCTGCACATGCTGCGCACCTTCAAGGTGACCTCTCCGATGAGCGTCGGCTCCTGGATCCTCAGCGCCTTCAGCGCCGGGGCTGGCGTCGCCGCCGCGGCCGAGGTGGACCGGCTGACCGGCGAACGGCTGCCGCTGGGACCGCTGCGGGGCGTGCTGCGCGCCGTCGAAGGCCCGGCCGGCCTCGAAGCCGCCGTCTTCGCGGGCCCGCTGGCTGCCTACACGGCTGTCCTCCTCGGCGACACCGCGACGCCGACCTGGAACGAGATGCACGGGGAGCTGCCGTTCGTGTTCGTCAGCTCCGCCAGCCTGGCCTCCGCCGGGCTCGCGATGGTGACGACGCCGGTCCGCGAGGCCGGACCCGCGCGGAACCTCGCGCTCCTCGGCGTGGTGGGGGACGTCGTGGCGATGAAGATCATGGAACGACGGATGGACCCGGTGGCCGCGGAGCCCCTGCACCAGGGCAAGGCCGGCACCATGCTGACGTGGAGCGAACGGCTTGTCCTGGCCGGGGGACTGGGGACCCTGCTGGGCGGCCGGAACCGCATCGTGGCGGCGGCATCGGGACTGGCGCTGCTGGCCGGTTCGGCGCTGACCCGCTTCGGCGTGTTCGAGGCCGGGCTCGCCTCCGCCAAGGATCCCCGCTACACCATTGAACCGCAGAAGCGGCGCCTGGCGGAGCGGCGGGCCGCCGGGGTCACCGGCGACGCCATCACCACCGGCAGCTGACACAGCGTCCCGGGCCGACCTCGCGGCGCCGGCCGCCCCGCAGTCGCCCTGCACGGCAGCCCTGCACGGCAGGGCGCCGGGCCTAGCGGATTCGGATGCCCCGGCCCGCCGTCGTGTGGCCGATCACCGGGTAGCCGGGCACTTCGCCGACCACCAGTAGGCCGCCGGAGGTCTGCGCGTCCGCCAGGAGCAGCAGGTCGTCCTCGGTGATGCCGGCATCGGCGTCGAGGTGGGCGCGCACCCAGTCCAGGTTGCGCTTGGTGCCGCCGGAGACGAACCCGTCGCGGAGCGCCTCCAAGGCCCCGTCCACCAGGGGGACGGACTGGAGGTCGATCACGGCGCCGATTCCGGAGGCGCGGACCATCTTGTAGAGGTGTCCCAGCAGGCCGAAGCCGGTGACGTCCGTGGCGGCTTTCGCCCCGGCGGCGACGGCGGCGTCGGAGGCGTCCCGGTTGAGCCGAGCCATCGTCTCGACCGCCTCGGCGAAGATCTCCCCGGTGTGCTTGTGGCGGTTGTTGAGGAGCCCGACGCCGATGGGTTTGGTCAGGGTGATGGGCAGGCCCGGCGCGGCGGCGTCGTTGCGCAGCAGGCGGTCCGGGTGCGCGACGCCGGTGACGGCCATGCCGTACTTGGGTTCCGGGTCGTCGATGGAGTGCCCGCCAAGCACCGGGCAGCCCGCCTCGGTGGCGACGCTGAGCCCGCCGCGGAGGACCTCGGTCATGAGTTCCATCGGCAGCACGCCGCGCGGCCAGCCGAGGAGGTTGATGGCCGTCACAGGTCGGCCGCCCATGGCGTAGATGTCGGAGAGGGCGTTGGCCGCGGCGATGCGGCCCCAGTCGTAGGCGTCGTCGACCACCGGGGTGAAGAAGTCGGCCGTGGTGAGGACCGCGAGGTCCTCGCGGACCAGGACGGCGGAGGCGTCGTCGCCGCTGTCCAGACCGACCAGCACCTCCGGCCCGGGGTACCCGATCAGGCCGCGGACAGCGTCCTCGAGTTCGCCCGGCGGGATCTTGCAGGCGCATCCTCCGCCGTGGGCAAAGCCTGTGAGCCGGATGGGCGCGGCGCCCTCTTCCGGCTCCCGGATGGTTGTCTGGGCCTCGGTCACCCGCCCAGCGTACCCCCAAGGCAACCCTGCTATATTGATGCGCGGTGGCGTCCGGGTCCTGGTGGGCCCCCCGGTCTTCAAAACCGGTGCGGCCGAGCATCTCGGCCTGGCGGGTTCGATTCCCGTCCGCCACCGCCAACTTTCAGGCGTGACTGCCGCCGGCCGAGGAGGACCGTGGACCAGATCGACCCCCGGCGGCAAATTCCGCGGACGAACGACCTGCTTGCCCTGCCCGCCATCCGGGAGGCCGCCGGACGGCTCGGCGGCCACGTCATCCGCGAAATGGTCTGGGACATCCAGGACCGGGCCCGGCGCGGCGAATTGGCCCCCGGCCTGGTGGAGTCGACGCTGACGGCGGAGGTGAACGCCCGCCGCGCCACCACATTGCGGCCGGTGCTCAATGCCACCGGCGTTATCGTCCACACCAATCTCGGACGCGCCCCGCTGTCGGACGCCGCGAAGGAAGCCTTGCTCGCCGCCAGCGGCTACATCGACGTCGAACTCGACCTCCGGGACGGCAGCCGCTCCAGCAGGGGAGCCGGCGCCCGGGCGGCGTTGCTCGCCGCCTGCCCCGCCGCGGAGGCCGCGCTGGTGGTCAACAACGGAGCGGCCGCCCTCGTCCTGGCCACCACCGCCCTGGCGGCCGGCAAGGAAGTGGTCCTGAGCCGCGGCGAACTGGTCGAAATCGGCGCCGGCTTCCGGCTGACGGACCTGATGGAATCCACCGGCGCCGTGCTGCGGGAGATCGGCACCACGAACCGGACACACCTGGCCGACTACGAGAACGCCATCGGAGCGCAGACGGGGTGCGTGCTCAAGGTCCACCCCAGCAACTTCCGGGTCGACGGGTTCACCTCGGCCGTCCCGGTCCAGGAACTGAGCCGGCTCACCCGGTCCGGCGGCGTTCCCCTGGTGGCCGACCTCGGCAGCGGACTGCTGGCCCCGGACCCACTGCTGCCGGACGAGCCCGACGTGACCTCGGCGCTCCTGGATGGCGCCGACGTCGTGATCGCCAGCGGCGACAAGCTCCTGGGCGGCCCCCAGGCCGGCCTGCTCCTGGGCCGCAAGGACATCATCGACAGTCTGGCCCGGCACCCCCTGGCCCGCGCGGTCCGCGCCGACAAACTCGCCCTCGCCGCCCTCGAAGCCACCGTCACCGCCGGCGCCACGCCCGTGTCCCAGGCACTGCACGCCGACGCCGACGAGCTGCGCCGGCGCACGGACCGTCTCGCCGCCGCCCTCGACGTGCCGGTCGTGGCCCACGACGGCAGGGTCGGCGGCGGAGGCGCCCCCGGCGTGCCGCTGCCGGGCTGGGCGCTGCGGCTGCCGGAACGGCTCGCCGGGCCGCTGCGTACCGGCACCCCGGCCGTGTTGCCGCGGGTTCACGACGGCGCCTGCCTGATCGACCTCCGCTGCGTGCCCGCCGCCGACGACGACCGGATCCTCGACGCAGTCCGCCGGGCCCGGGCAGCGTTCGCTGCCGCCGGCGCTGCCGCCGTCACCGGGGGCGCGGCCTGACCCATGCACGTCATCGCCACGGCCGGACACGTCGATTCCGGCAAGAGCACCCTGGTCCGCGCCCTCACGGGGATGGAACCGGACCGTTGGGAAGAGGAACGCCGCCGCGGGCTGACCATCGACCTGGGCTACGCCTGGACCGCCCTGCCCTCCGGCCGGGACGTGGCCTTCGTGGACGTTCCGGGACACGAGCGGTTCCTCGGGAACATGCTGGCCGGCATCGGGCCCGCGCCCGTGGTCTGCTTCGTGGTGGCCGCCGATGAGGGGTGGCAGGCGCAGTCCGGTGACCACCGGGACGCCGTCGTTGCCCTGGGCATCGAGCACGGCGTGATCGTCCTGAGCCGGTCCGACCGGGCCACGGAACAGCGCCGCGTCGAGGTCCTGGCCAGGACCCGTGCGGAGCTCGCCGGAACCGGCCTGCGCGACGCGCCCGCCGTCGCCGTCTCCGCCATCGACGGCACCGGACTGGACGAGCTGCGGGCCGCGCTCGACGATGTCCTCGCCCGGGTGCCGGCCCCCACCCTGACCGGACGGGTGCGGCTCTGGGTGGACCGGTCCTTCACCATCACCGGATCCGGGACCGTCGTGACGGGGACCCTGGCCGCAGGAACCCTGGCCCGCGGCGACCGGCTGATGCTCCTCGGCGACGCCACCGAGCGGCCGGTGACCATCCGCGGGCTCCAAAGCTGCGACACCGCCCGGACCTCCGTGGAACCGGTCAGCCGGGTGGCCCTGAACCTCCGCGACGTCGGCCCCGCCGAGATCCACCGCGGCGACGTCCTGGTCACCCCGGACGCCTGGCCCACCACCGCCGTCGTCGGCATCCAGCGGGCCTCGGGCCGGGAATACACGGAGGTGCCGGAGAACATCATGGTGCACGTGGGAACCGCCGCGGTCCCGGCCCGGCTGCGTCCCTTCGGCGCCGACCTTGCCCGCCTGGTGCTCGACCGGGCGCTGCCGCTGGTGCTGGGGGACCGGCTGGTGCTGCGGGACCCCGGCCGGCACTCCGTCCTGGGCGGCGCCCGCATCCTCGACGCCGACCCGCCCGCACTGGAGCGCCGCGGCGATGGGGCGAAATGGGCGAGGCGGCTGGCCGCGATGGACCCCGCCGGCGACCTCCCCGGCGCGGTCGCGGCCCGCGGCGCGGTCCGGGAGGATCACCTGCGGCGGCTGGGGCTGCTGACCGGCCAGGACCCCGCGGGGTTCGACGACATTTACGTCGTGGGGGACTGGTGGGTGCACGCCCCCGTCCTGGAGGCGTGGCAGCAGCGGCTGCGGGCGGCCGTTGAGGACCTGCAGCAACGGGACCCGCTGGCCCCGGGGCTCTCCATGGGGGCCGCGGCGGGCCTGCTGAACCTGCCGGACGAAAGGCTGCTGCCCCACGTGATCGAGGGAGCCACGCTGGAGGCCGACGCCGGCCACATTAGTGTGCCCGGCAGCCGCGACGATCTCGGCGCCGCCGAGACAGCCGTCGCCGAGATCGAACGCCGGCTGACCGCGGACCCGTTCCACGCGCCGGAGGCCGAGGACCTCGCCCGGTTGCGCCTGGGCAGCCGCGAACTGGCCGCCGCCGAGCGCGCCGGCCGGCTGCTGCGGCTGCGGGACGGGGTGGTGCTGCTTCCCGCAGCGCCGGCCCTTGCCATGCGCGCGCTGGCCCGGCTGGACCAGCCGTTCACCACCAGCCAGGCCCGGCAGGCGCTCAACACGACGCGCCGGGTGGCCATCCCGCTCCTGGAACACCTTGATTCCCGGGGCTGGACCCGGCGCCTGGACGCGGGTCACCGCACCGTGGTGCGCTGACCCGCACCGGCCGGGCTACGGGTTGGTGCCGCCGCTCGGGGAGCCGCCACCCTGGCCGCCGTCCTGGGAGCCGTTTTGTGAGCCCGGTGCCGTCGGCTGGCCCTGCCCGCCGCGCCGGCCCTGGCCATTGAAGCCGCCCTGGCGGCCGTTCTGGAACCGCTGCGCGGCTTGGTGCGCCGCATCCGACTTGCCCATCGAATACCCAATCGCGGCGCCGCCGCCCCCGGCGAGCAACACCGCGAGGCCGGCAGCCACCAGGACCTTCGGCAGGCTCCACCAGGACCTCTTCGCCGGCCGTCCCGGACCGGGGGCGCCGGGGCCCGGGGTTCCGGGACCGGGGATACCGGGACCTGCGGACCCATTGGCCGGGTAGGTCGGGCCAGGGGTTCCCCACACCGGGGCCGCCGAGGCCGACGACACCGGCTGCGGCCCGGCATTCGGGATCCCCTGTGTTTCGGCGTGCGGCACCGGCATGGTGGGCGGCGTGGTGCGGCCATAGGGCGGGGTGCCGGAGGCCCGGCCGGCGCCCTCCGGGTAGCTCTGTTCGTCCACGGTATTTCTCCTCAAAACTGGATGTTTCCGCCCCAAGTAAAGGGCAGAAGACTGGGCGGATGCTGTGATCCGGCAGGGGATCCGCCGCGCACTGCCGGGACGGGGCGGACCACGGCGTAACCGGTCCGTCATCCGGAACGCCGCGGCCAAACCCTTGGGCTGCCAACAATTTGCAGTTACGATGCAAATTGTTGTCCTGATGTGACCTGGATCGCAGGGGCCGCAACCTCTAGGCAAAGGAGCCCCGCAGTGTCCGGACCGGAAATCACCAGCGATTACTTCCTGCTCGATGACGAGCTGTCCGCGGAGGAACGCGGCCTGCGGGACCGGGTCCGCGCCTTCGTCGAGGCGGACATCCTCCCCGTCATCAACGACCACTGGGAGCGGGCCGAGTTCCCCTCCGGACTGATTCCAGGCCTGGCGGGGCTGGGCATCATCGGCAGCACCATCCGGGGCTACGGCTGCCCGGGACTGAGCCGCCGCGCCGCCGGCATCGTGGCCCGCGAGATCGCCCGCGGCGACGGCTCCATCAACACCTTCGTCGGGGTCCACTCGAGCCTGGCCATGGGCAGCATCAACATGCTCGGCTCCGAGGACCAGCGCCGCCGCTGGCTCCCGGCCATGGCGGCCATGGAGAAGATCGGCGCCTTTGCCCTCACCGAGCCGCTGCACGGCTCCGACTCCGTCGCCCTGGAAACCTCCGCCCGCCGGGACGGGGACAGCTACATCCTCAATGGCCACAAACGGTGGATCGGCAACGGCCACATGGCCGACGTCGTCGTCATCTTCGCCCGTGACGACGGGGACGGGCGGGTGAAGGCTTTTGTCCTGGAAAGGGACGACGACGGCAACCACCCGAATGGCTACCAACCCACCGTCATCACCGGCAAGATCGGCAAGCGCGCCATCCAGCAGGCCGATATCGTCATCGAGAACCTCCGCATCCCGGCAGAAAACCGGCTGGAGAACTGCGCCTCCTTCAAGGACGTCACCACCGTCCTGTCCGCCACCCGCGGCGGCGCCGCCTGGGAGGCCATGGGCCACGGCATGGCCGCCTACGAGATCGCCGCCCGCTACGCGCTGGACCGGGAACAGTTCGGCCGGCCGATCGGCTCCTTCCAGCTGGTGCAGAACAAGCTCGCCAACATGCTCAGCGAACTGACCGCCATGCAGCTGATGTGCCACCGGATGGCCGAACTGGCCGAGTCCGGGCGGCTGACCGGGCCGATGGCGTCCATGGTCAAAATGTCCACCGCGCAGAAGGCCAAGTGGATCTGCGCCGAGGCCCGCGACATGCTGGCCGGCAACGGCATCCTCCTGGAGCGGCACGTCGCCCGCCACATGACCGACATGGACGTGGTCAGTACCTACGAGGGCACCGACTCCATCCAGTCCCTCCTGGTGGGCCGCGACATCACCGGCATCTCCGCCTTCAGCTGACCCCTCCACGCCGGAACGGCCTCGGCCACCGGCAGAAAGGCAGGCACCCCGTGGGCGAACCTGCAGATCGAATCGTCGACGTCTCAATAGCGGACGGCGTCGCGCGCCTGACCATGCGCAGCGGCAGCGTCAACGCCCTGGGGCGGGACCTGCGCCGTGCGCTGGCTGCCGCGCTGGACCGCGCCGCCGCCGACCCGGACGTCACCGCCGTCCTGCTGCTCGGCCAGCCACGGGCCTTCTCCGCGGGCGCGGACATCACCGAGTTCAAGAGCACTGAACCAGAAGTTGCCGGCGCCGGGCAACCCGGGCACGCGGACGGCCCGGACCTCCGGGCACTGGTGGCCCGGGTGGAGGATTTCCCGAAGCCCGTCATCGCCGGGATCACCGGCGTGGCCCTGGGCGGGGGACTGGAACTCGCCATGGCCGCGCACGCCCGGATCGCCGACCCTGAGGCCCGGCTCGGACTGCCGGAAATCACGCTGGGCCTGATCCCCGGAGCCGGCGGCACCGTCAGGCTGCCCCGCCTGGTCGGGCCCCGGCGCGCCCTCGGGATGATACTGACGGGCAAGGACGTCACCGCGGCCGATGCGCTCCGCGACGGGCTGATCGACGCGGTGGCGGAAGACCCCGGCGCATCCGGCGCCGTCAGGGATGCCATCGCCCGCGTCAATGCCCTGCCGGCGCGGCGCACCCGGGACCGGGATGACAGGATCTCGGAGACTGCCGCCACCCCCGGCTCGGTGGAACGGCTCGCCGGGGCGGCGCTCAGCAAGGCCAAGGACCCATTCGCCGCCCGCGCCGCGGTGGACGCCGTCGCGGCCGGCATCGAGCAGTCCTTCGACCGCGGACTGGAGGTGGAGCGGGAGAAGTTCCAGGAACGGCTTGCCAGCGCAGAATCGGCGGCCCAGCGGCACCTCTTCGCCGCCGAACGTGCGGCCCGCCGCCCGGCGGGCCTGGACCCGGAGGCGGCACGGCCCGTCCGGCGGGCCGGGGTGGTGGGCGCGGGAACCATGGGCGGCGGCATCGCCATGGCACTGGCCTCCGCCGGCATCCCCGTCACGGTGGTCGAAGCCGAACGCTCCGCCCTGGACCGCGGCCTCGCCCAGGTGGACAAGAACCTCGCCGTGTCCGTCTCCCGTGGCAGCCGGAGCGAGGAGGACGCCGCAGCACTGCGGTCCCTCATCACCGGAAGCCTCGACTACGCGGACTTCGCCGACGCCGACCTGGTCATCGAGGCCGCCTACGAGGACCTGGGCGTCAAGGAGGGGATCTTCGCCACGCTGGACGCCGTGGTCCGTCCCGAGTGCATCCTCGCCTCCAACACGTCCTACCTGAACATCGACACCATCGCCGCGGGCACCCGCCTGCCGTCCCGGGTGCTCGGCCTGCACTTCTTCAGCCCGGCCAACGTCATGCCGCTGGTGGAGGTGGTCCGAGGGGCCGCTTCCGACGCCGCGGCGTTGGCCACCGGGGTCGCCACGGCGCGCCGGATCGGCAAGACGCCGGTCGTCGTCGGGGTCTGCCATGGTTTTGTCGGCAACCGGATGCTGGAGGTCCGTTCCGTCCAGGCCGAGCAGCTGCTGCTGGAGGGGGCGCTGCCCGGCCAGGTGGACCGGGTCCTGAAGGACTTCGGATTCCGGATGGGTCCCTTCGAGATGGGGGACATGGCCGGCCTGGACATCGGGTGGCGCAACCGCAAGGCGGAGGGCACCACCGCCCCGGTCTCCGACGCGCTCTGCGAGGCGGGGCGGTTCGGCCAGAAAACCGGCGCCGGATACTACGCCTACGACGGGCGGGAGGGCCGCGAGGACCCTGAGGTGGAACGCCTGATCGTCGAGGTCTCCCGTTCCGAGGGGATCACGAGGCGGGACCTCTCCGACGCCGAAATCCTCGAGCGGCTGCTGTTCCCGATGATCAACGAGGGCGCCCGGATCCTGGCCGAGGGCATCGCCGAGCGCGCCGGGGACATCGACGTCATCTGGGTCAAGGGCTACAACTGGCCCGCCTACCGCGGCGGACCCCTCTGGTACGCCGGCCACGTGGGCCACGGGTACGTCGCCGAGCGGCTGCGGCACTACGCCGAGCAGACCGGCGACGCCACGCTGCTCCCGGCCGGGTTCCTCGCCGGCGCATGACCGCCACCGACGGGCGCAACGCGCGGACCCTGCGGACCCGGCAGGTCATCCGCGACGCCCACATGGACCTCCTAAGGGACGGCGAACTCAAACCCTCGGCCCGGCAGATCGCGGCCCGGGCCGGGGTCTCGGTCCGTGCCCTCTGGGACCACTTCAAGGACCTGGAGAGCCTCATGGCCGCGACGGCCGCCCGGCAACTCGCCGACCAGGATGCCGGCGTCGCACCCGTCCCGGCGGGGCTACCGCTGGGGGAACGGATCGCGGCCTACTGCGCCCAGCGGGCCGCCGTGCTGGAAGCCCTGGCGCCGCTGGCGCGGGCGGCGGACGTGCAGCGTCCCTTCTCCGCGGCGCTGCAGGAGAACTTGCGCGGGAATCTGGACCGGATCAGGGCCGACGTCGAACGGCTGTTCGACGCGGAACTGGCCGCCCTGGACCCGGAACGCCGCACCCGCACGGTCCTCTCGGTCTGCGCCGCGGCGGACTGGGCCACCTGGAAACTGTTGCGGGACCATCTGGGGCAGTCCCCGGAGCAGGCCCGGGCGGTCCTGGAGAACACCCTGACGGCCGTCCTGGCCGGACCCCTTACCGGACGTGAACACGAGAGAAAGCAGAACCCATGACAGCGTTGTCGCTCGCTTCAATCCTGGCCGAATCCGCCCGCAAGTACCCGGAGAAGACCGCCGTGATCAGCGGTGGCCGGTCCTATTCGTACGCCACCCTGTGGCGGCAGGCCCTGAGCTACGCCGGCCAGCTGGAGGACGCCGGGGTCCGCCCCGGGGACGTGGTGGGACTGATGGCCCCCAACGTCGTCGAATTCCCCGCCGCCTATTACGCCATCCAGGCAACCGGCGGGGTGGTGGTGCCCGTGCACCTGCTGCTGACCGTCCGGGAAGTCATCCACGTGCTCCGCGACAGCGGCGCCACGGCGCTCCTCTGCCACCCGGCGTTCCTCGAGGTGGGACGGCAGGCGGCGGGGGAGGCCGGGATTCCACTGCTGTTGGTCGGCCCCGCGGCGGCCGACGGCGGACCGGGCCCGGGCGGCGCGATGGGCGGGAACGGCGACGGCGGCATCCGGCACCTCGACCCCGAGGCCCCCGGCGGCATGGAGACCTACGTGAGCCGTGAGGCGGAGGACCCGGCGGTCATCTTCTACACTTCCGGCACCACCGGCCGTCCCAAGGGCGCCATCCTGACGCACCTGAACATGGTCATGAACGCCACCGTTTCCGCCGTCGACGCCAACGACGTACGCTCCAGCGACGTCGCCCTCGGCTGCCTGCCACTGTTCCACGTCTTCGGGCAGACGGCCAGCATGAACGCCCTGTTCCGGCTGGGCGGCACCCTGGTGCTGCTGCCCAAATTCACCGGCGAGGCGGCGCTGGAGCTCATCACCACGCATCAGGTGGACATCTTCCACGGCGTCCCGACGATGTACATGCAGCTGCTCGCCGCCGCCGAAGGCCGGCCCGACCTGCCCACGCTGCGGCTCTGCGTCTCCGGCGGCGCGCCGATGCCGCTGGCCGTGATGGAGAAATTCAACGCCGCCTTCCACGTCACCATCTACGAGGGGTACGGCCTCTCGGAGACCTCTCCGGTGGTCTCCACCAACACGCCCCACGCCGGCGCGCGGCCCGGAAGCGTGGGCCAGGCGGTCTGGGGCGTGGAGGTCACCATCGCCGACCACCGCGAGCCGGAGCGCGTGGTCCCCATGCCCACGGGCGAACTGGGGGAGATCCTGGTCCGCGGCCACAACGTCTTCGCCGGGTACCTGAACAACCCGGAGGCCACGCGCGAGGCCATGGTGGACGGCTGGTTCCGTACCGGCGACCTCGGCACCATGGACGAGGACGGCTTCATCTACGTGGTGGACCGGACCAAGGACGTCATCATCCGCTCCGGCTACAACGTGTACCCGCGCGAGGTGGAGGAGGTGCTCTCCCGGCACCCTGCCATCGCCCAGGTGGCCGTCGTCGGCCTGCCCGACGAACTGCGCGGCGAGGAGGTCTGCGCCGTCGTGGTGCTGGACCCCGCGCACGCCGAGAACCCGCCCACCGAGCAGGACATCATCGACTGGAGCCAGCAGCACCTGGCCAAGCACAAGTACCCCCGGCATGTCCGGTTCACCGGCGAATTCCCGCTGGGCCCAAGCCATAAGGTGCTCAAGCGGGAACTGCGCCGCACGCTGGCGGACGGCAAGGCGTGAGGGGACGACGCGTTGTAGGCGGGCGACGGCGGCGGGGACGGGTGAGGGGCGCGGCAACATGCAGCGTCCTGTCAGCGCCCGTCCACCGGATTCCCACTCTGCAGGTCGACAATGGGCTCGACACCACCAGATGGTGGCGCACGGTATGGTTCGGGGGAGATACCCCGAACAGCTCGAGAAGGACCGGCCATGACTGTCCCGCCAAGCACCCCAAACGCCGGGTACGGCGCACCCGGTAACCTGCCCGCGCCGGGCTGGTACGCGGACCCTGCGGGATCCGGTTACCTGCGCTGGTGGGACGGCACGGCCTGGACCGGCTACCTCAGTGCGGGGCACCTCAGCGCGGGGCACCCGGGCGCCCCTGCAAACCCGTACCGCACCGGGCGCCCGCAGATCAGCCCGTCCACCCCGGTCTACAACCCGTTCATCTGGCTGATCGCCACCCTGCCGATCATCCCGCTGATCAGCCTAGCATTTTGGAATCCCGTCCTGCGGACCAGGACGACGGGGTTGCGACGGGTGCAAACCATGGACCCGGCGTCGATCCTCACCCTGCCCTACCTGCTGGCTCTGGGCACCGGCCTGATCATCTACGCCGTGTCCGCCGTGCTGGCCTACCTCGACTGGCAGAAGCTGCGCCGCGACGGCGTGGTGCGCCCGTTCCACTGGGCCTGGGTCTTCCTCAGCCGGGAGCTCTACGTGATCGGCCGGTCGGCGGTGGTGCACGAGGCCGCTCCCCGTCGCGGGCTGGCGCCCGTCTGGGTGACCCTCGGCATGATCGTCCTGACGGCCGCCCTCATCGGCATCAAGGTCTCCACGCTGATCACCGCCGTCGCCGGGCACACCATCATCTGAGTCTCCGGCGACGCCGCTCCCGGCGTCGGGGCTTAGTCCTTCTTCCCGGCGATGTTGACCAGCCAGGCGACGCCATACTTGTCGTTGCACATGCCGAACGCGTCGCCCCAGGGCGACATGGACAGCGGCATCGTGACGGTGCCGTCCTGGGAGAGCTTGTCCCAGTAGCCGCGCAGTTCCGCGTCCTCGTCGCCGCTGAGCGAGACGCTGAAGGTGTTGCCCGGGGTGTAGTCCATCCGCGCCGGGGTGTCGGACCCCATCAGGACGAACCCGCTGGGGGACTCCAACTGGGCGTGCATCACCAAGGTGTCCTCCGACGGATCCTGGCTGGCCTGGAAGTCCGCGAAGGTGCTCACGGTCAACTGGCCGCCGAAAACATCGCGGTAGAACTCCATGGCCTCGCGGGCGTTGTCGCGGAAGCTCAGGTAGGGGTTGAGGTGTGTGGCCATGGCGGTTCTCCTTGCGGACGGGGGTGGGACTCCGGGATGCGGACGCCCCGCCGGGTGTCGGCGGCGTCCGCGCCTATGCTAGCAACGCGCCGCCGTCACGGACAGGGGTCCCGGGACGCTTCGGAGGACGCGGTGCCGGGAGGCGGCGCACGGGCGTGGCCCACAACCCGGGCGCGGAGTCTTCCGACGTCGGTGCCGGATGGTTTGATTAGTCGGTGCTCCGACTCAAACGCCTCCTCGTCTTCGGCCTGCTGGCCGTGGCCGTCATCGCCGGTTTCTCGTTCTGGGCGGTGGGCCGGTCCGGCGAGGGCATCCGGACCGCCGTCGCCGCGCCGCCAAGCGCGGTAGCGAAACTCGAGGGCGCCGACATCACCACGGCGGTCAACGTCACCCCCAGCCCGGATGCGCAGTGGCTAACCGGCGCCGCCGCACGAACCGGTATCCCGGCCCGGGCGCTGCGGGCCTACGTCGCCGCCGCGGTCACCGCGAACGCCACCACCCCCGGCTGCGGCATCGGTTGGAACACCATCGCGGCGATCGGCTTCGTCGAAACGGCGCACGGGAGCTACGGCGGAGGCAGCCTCAACGCGGCCGGCCAGGTCAGCGGCCCGATCGTCGGGCCCAGCCTCAACGGCGACGGGTTCGCCGCGATCCCGGACACCGACGGCGGTGCGCTCGACGGCGACCCGCACTGGGACCACGCCGTCGGACCCATGCAGTTCATCCCCTCTACCTGGCGGCTGGCGGGCCGGGACGGCAGCGGCGACGGCGTCGCCGATCCCTTCAACATCGACGACGCCGCCCTTAGCGCCGCCGACTACCTTTGCGGCCACGGCCGGGACCTCACCACCCCGCGCGGCTGGACCGACGCCATCTACGCCTATAACCAGTCCGACGCCTACATCCGCAACGTCCAGGCTCGGGCAACCGTCTACGCAGCGCGGGCCGCCGCCCAGGGCTGAGAGGCCCGCCAAGGCGGCGCACCGGACGGCGCTGCGGCCCCGCCCGGGGAGGCCGCGGCTCCGAAGTCCTTGAGCGGACCGCCCGCCGCTCCTAGAGTGGGCTCGGAAACCCGGCCACCCGCCAAGGAGCTCACATGTCCCTCGTCCGCGTACACAATTTCTCGATCTCCCTGGACGGCTACGGCACGGGCGAGGGCCAAAGCCTCGAAGCGCCCTTCGGCCACGCCGGTACCCGGCTGATGCAGTGGGCGTTCGGCACCCGCACCTTCCGCGCCATGGGCCTGCCCGGCGACGGAGAACCCTCCTTCGGCGTCGACGAGGCCTTCGCCGGCACCTGGGCACCCGGCATCGGCGCCGAAATCATGGGACGCAACAAGTTCGGCCCCCAGCGCGGACCCTGGCAGGACGAGGAATGGAAGGGCTGGTGGGGGGACAATCCGGTCTTCCACACGCCCGTCGTCGTCCTCACCCACCATCCCCGGCCCGTGCTGGAGATGGAGGGCGGGACCACGTTCCACTTCCTCGACGCCGGCCCCGCCGAGGCGCTGGAACGTGCCCGGGAGCTCGCCGGCGGCAAGGACGTCAGGATCGGCGGCGGGGTCGCCACGGTGCGGCAGTTCCTCGCCGCCGACCTGATCGACCACCTGCACCTGGTCCTGGTGCCGATCCTCCTGGGCCGCGGGGAGCGGCTTTGGGACGGGCTCGAAGACTTGGAAAAGCGCTTTGAGATTGAGGCGACGCCCTCGCCGTCGGGCGTCACCCACCTGGTCTTTACCCGGCGTCCGCGGGACTAATTCCCGTCCCGCCGGAGTTATGACCTCGGAACCGCGCGGTTCCGGGCGCCGTACGGCGTGGACGACGACGGGAACGAAACCAGTGACGACAACAAGCGACGGAGTCGGCTTCCGCTCCACCCGGGGACCGATCCTCATTGCCCTGATGCTCTCGACCGGCCTGGTGGCGATCGATTCAACGATCGTGGCCACCGCGGTGCCCTCGATCGTGCGCGACGTGGGCGGCTTCTCGTCCTTCCCCTGGCTGTTCTCCGCCTACCTGCTGGCGCAGGCCGTGTCCGTGCCCGTCTACGCGAAACTCTCCGACGTGGTCGGCCGCAAACCCATCATCCTGATCGGCATCGGCCTGTTCCTGCTCGGATCCATCCTCTGCGGCATCGCCTGGAGCATGCCGGCGCTGATCGCCTTCCGGGTGCTGCAGGGCCTCGGCGCCGGTGCGGTCCAGCCGATGGCCATCACCATAGCCGGGGATATCTACACCCTGACCGAACGGGCCAAGGTGCAGGGCTACCTCGCCAGCGTCTGGGCCATCTCCTCCGTCGTCGGCCCCACCCTGGGCGGCGTGTTCTCCACCCTCGGCATCTGGCGGGGCATCTTCCTGGTCAACATCCCGCTCTGCCTGCTGGCCGGCTGGATGCTGCTGCGCTCCTTCCGGGAGGACGTCAAACGCCAGGGCCACACCGTGGACTACCTCGGCTCCGCGCTGCTCACTGCGGCGCTGACCCTGCTGATCCTCGGCGCCCTCGAGGGCGGCCAGGCCTGGGCCTGGAACTCCGCCCCCAGCATCGGCGTCTTCGCGGGAGGCGCGGTGCTGCTGGCCGTCTTCGTGCTGGTGGAACGCCGCGCGGCCGAGCCCGTCCTGCCGCCGTGGGTGGTCTCCCGCCGGCTGCTGGCGACGACGGCGCTGGTCTCCTTCGGCGTCGGCGCCGTCATGCTGGGCCTGACCTCCTACGTGCCGACCTTCCTCGAGGGGTCCATCGCCACGTCCCCGATCCTGGCCGGGCTCGCCCTGGCGGCACTGACCATCGGCTGGCCGATCAGCGCCTCCCAGTCCGGCCGCTTCTATCTGCGCCTGGGTTTCCGGACCACCGCGCTGATCGGCATCAGCATCACCGTGGTGGGGACCGCGGTGCTGGCGTTGACCGCCTCCTCGCCGAGTGTGCTCCTGGTCGCGGCCAGCTGCTTCATCGTGGGGCTGGGCCTGGGGCTTGTCGCCACGCCCACGCTGATCGCCGCCCAGTCCAGCGTGGAGTGGAACGAACGCGGCGTGGTGACCGGCACCAACCTGTTCGCCCGATCGATCGGCAGCTCGATCGGCGTGGCGGTCTTCGGCGCCGTCGCCAACGCAATCTACGCCGGGACCCCGGGCGGGGACACCAACCCCGGGACCGTCGTCACGGCCTCCGGCGCGGTGTTCCTGGCGGTGCTGGTGGGCGCGGTGCTGACGGTGATCGCCGTCGTCGCGATGCCCGCCACGGGCCGGAAACCCGCCGAACAGGCCCACGCCGGTGACGCCGCGGATTCCGCGGTGGCGGAACGCAGCTAGGCGCTTTGCTTGTTAGGGACGGGGCTTGTGAGGGACGGGGCTTGTTAGGGACGGGGCAGTCTAGGGACGGGGCTGGCTAGGGACGCTGCGAGGCGGCGGCCTCGGGGCTGAGATCCGAGAGGTCGAGCCGGTGCCGGGGCCCGTCCGGGAACGGAAACGTGGACGTGACTGCCAGGTCCGGGCCCACCCGCAGCATTTCCCCGGGGGCCAGCGCACGCCAGCCGGGGTCGTGGTCCATCGGCTCGGTGGCGATCAGCACCTGCGGCCCGGCGGCGAGGTCCTCGCTGTGGGCGTGGATGCGGTGGCTGCGCGCCTCCAGCGGCGCGGCCGGGCCGTGGATCCGCCCGGGATCGCGCTCCAGCAGGTGCAGCTCATGGGTTTCCGGGTAGCGCAGCGCCCACAGCTCCGTGGCCGTGGTGACGATCAGGTTCAGGCTGAGCACCGGCAGTTCGGCGGCGGCCCAGGCCACGGCGTGGGTGATCCCGGCGCCGACGTCGCCGTCCGCCCGCCGGGTTTCGGCGGTGATCAGGGCGAAGAGGCGTTCGCTGTCCGTCTGCCCCCGGACCAGGTCGGCGACACCGAACTCCGCGAGCCGTGCGTCCAGCCGGTCCAGGTCACCGAAGGCGCCGTTGTGCGCGAACAGCCGCCCGTCCTGCTCGAACGGGTGGGTGTTGGCCACGGTGTGGGCGCCGGTGCTGGCGTAGCGGACATGCGCGAGGAACGTGGTGCTCCGCAGCGTCCTGGCCTCCCGGGCGAAGGCGTGGTCCTCCCACGCCGCGAGCGGCTGTTTCGCCACGTGCGGCTGTCCGAACTCGTCGAAGGTGCCGATGCCCGCCCCGTCCGGCTCGCGCCGGCTCTGGACGGACAGGCTGTCCGGCGCGTCGAGCAGCCAAAACGTGGCGCGGACCGTTCGGGCGCCGGCGTGGAGCCCGAACAGTCGGCACATGGTGGCTCCTCCGTGGTTTACGCGGCGTTATGGGAGCCAGTGTACGTCCGGGCTACTGCCAGGCGCGGACGTAATCCACCAGGACCTGCGACGCCGGGCCGTAGGCCGGGTTGGTCGAGGAGGCACCGACGTTCAGGACCAGGTACTGCGGGGCGTTGCCGTCGTTGGTCGGGTAGGACTTGACCTTGACGCCGTCGAAGTAGACGTCCGAGGAGCTGGCCATCCGGTGCAGGCCGAAGGTGTGGTACTCGTTGGCCCAGTTGCCCCCCACGCCGCCCTGGTTCTGGGCGCCGCTGGTGGAGTGGTAGTTGACCGTCATCTTGGCCTTGAGGACCTCGGCGATGTCGTTCTCGCCGGTGGCGGGCCAGGACTGGCCGGTGGACCAGAATGCCGGCCAGTTGTAGAGGCCGTTGGCGTTGCCGGGGAACTTGATCCGGGCCTCGACGTAGCCGGTGGTGAACTGGTAGCCGGTGCCGGCGCCGCCGCGGGGGTTGGAGGAGACCAGCGCACCGGAAGTGGCCGACGCCAGGTTCAGGACCAGGTTGCCGTTGCTGACCGAGACGTTGGCGGGGCTGGTGCTGACCTTGTTCATAGTTCCGCAGCCGGGCGCGAACCAGCAGGCGGCCCACTTGTTGGTATCCAGGCCGGCGCCGTTGAAGTCGTCGTTGAAGGCCAGGGACCAGTTGCCGGGGACACCCAGGGGAGCGGGGCCGCCGGTGGAGGCTACGGCGAGGGCGGGTGCCGGGGCGGCCTGCACCGCGGCGGGCGCGCGCCGTGCAGGTCGAGCATCAGCGCATCGCACCCGGGCGCAGCCGCGACGATGGC
>NZ_JBFBKP010000056.1:0-27845 GCF_040702285.1 Arthrobacter sp. NPDC080086 | reverse complement strand
AAACCTGCTCGGAGCGTTCGCCCTTGAGGGCATGGGAGAGCCCGGTGGCGAACTCGATGTTCTCGAGGCCGCGGGTGATCTCGCCCTCCGCGTCGGAGAGGACCTTGCCGTGCTCGCTGGTCAGCAACGCGGCCAGCTCCGGCCGGCGCTGCATCAGCAGCTCGCGGACCCGGAAGAAGATGGCGGTGCGGCGGGCCAGGCTGGTGGCGCGCCAGCCGGGCAGGGCGGCGCGGGCGGCCGCGATGGCTTCCTCGACCCGGGCGGCGGAGGCGAGGGCGACTTCCTTCTTCTGCTCGCCGGTGGCCGGGTTGAAGACGGGGCCGTAGCGCTCGGCGTCGGAGACCAGTTCGCCGTTGATGACGTGGGGAATGCGTTCCATGGTGGTTCTCTTTCTTGGGGGGTTCCGGCGCTACTTGGCGGCTTCGAAGGAGCCGTCGACCAGCTTCACGATCGCGGAGCAGTCGGTGCCGGACTGGCCGCCGTCGATCAGCCGCTGGAAGAGCTGCTGGACGTGCTGGCCGATCTCCAGCGGGGTGCCGGTGTCCTGGGCGGCGCTGATGGCCAGTCCGATGTCCTTATTGGCCAGTTCCGCGGTGAAGGTGGGGGCGAAGTCGTTGTTGGATGCGGCGGTCGAAACGACGCCGGCCACCGGGTACCAGGTGCGCAGCGCCCAGCTGTCGCCGGAGGAGACGGAGGCGATGTCCCAGAAGACCTGCTTGTCCAGGCCCAGCCGGTCGGCCAGGACGGCGCCCTCGGCGGTGGAGGCGAGGTTGATGAAGAGCATCAGGTTGTTGCAGATCTTGGCGGCCTGGCCGGTGGTGGCGCCGCCGGTGGGGATGATGTTCGCGGCCATCGGCCGGATGAACTCGGTGGCGTCGGCGACGGCGTCGGGCTTGCCGCCGATCATGAAGGTCAGGGTGGCGGCCTTGGCGCCGCTGATGCCGCCGGAAACCGGGGCGTCGACGAAGCGGAAGCCGGCCTCGGCCGCGGCGTCGTGCAGGGCCTGCGCGGAGGCGATGTCAATCGTGGAGGAATCCACCAGCAGGGTTGTGGCGTCCGCATGGGCCAGGACGCCGTCCTCGCCGAGGTAGACGGCGCGGGCGTGCTCGCCCTTGGGCAGCATGGTGAAGACGACGTCGGCGCCCTTGACGGCCTCGGCGATGCTGCCGGCGGGGGTCACTCCCCCGGCCTCGGCGGCGGCGACGGCGTCCGGGTTGAGGTCGAATCCGCGGACCTCGTGTCCGGCCTTGGCGAGGTTGACGGACATGAATCCGCCCATGTTTCCCAGTCCGATCCAGGCGACAACTGCCATGGCTAAAGCTCCTTTGCTTGGTGTGGCTGATGGTTCCGTGCGGAACTCCCCGCGCTTCGGCGGGGCACTGTGTCCACCATCACACCCTGTTACAGTGCAATCAAGACAAAAAAGTGAAGATGCCATGTGCAGCCATGCACATAGCATCCGAAGCACCGAGAGGCCCGGACCGTGAACCGCCTGCCCAGCCCCGATGACCTGCTGATCCTGCTGACCGTGGCGCGGCTGGGCCGTTTCAACGCCGTCGCGGAGACCCTGGGCACCACGCACACCACCATCTCCCGCCGGATCCTGGCGCTGGACAAACAGCTGGGCGGCCGGACCCTCGAGCGCACCCCGCAGGGCTGGGAACTGACCGAACTCGGCGGCCAGGCGGTGGCGGCGGCGGAGGCGATCGAGGGCACCCTGGGCGCGCTCAGCGGCCGGATCGCCCGGCGGGATGACGTGCTGGCCGGGCTGGTCCGGATCAGCACCCCCGACGGTTTCGGCGCCGAGTTCGTCACGCCGGCTCTGGTCCGGCTGCAGCGCGAGCACCCGCAGCTGAACGTGGAGGTGCTCAGCGCCACCCGCAAGGTCAGCCAGAACCGCTCGGGTGTGGACCTGGAGGTGGTGGTGGGCAATCTGGAGGTCAGCAGCGCCCAGACGATCTTCCTGGCCAACTACTTCCTGCGGCTGTACGCCAGCCCGCAGTACGTCCGCGAACACGGGACGCCGGAGACGCTCGACGACGTGCGCCGGCACGGCTTCGTCTCCTACGTGGAGTCCGCCCTGCAGGTGGCCGAGCTGGGCCACCGCTCAACGCAGCTGCCGTTGCCACGGTCAAGCTTCCAGGCCACCAGCATTTTCGCCCAGCTGGAGGCGGTCCGGCGGGCGGCCGGGATCGGGCTGCTGCCGAACTTCCTGGTGGCGGGCAAGGAGGGCTTCGTCCCGGTCCTGCCGGCCGACTTCCAGCGCCAGCTCCCCATCTGGGCCGCCGCGCGGGCCGAGTCGCTCCGCTCGGCACCGGTGCAGGCCGTGCTGGCCGCCCTCCGGGCCGAGATCGCCGAGCGGCAGGACGTGCTGACGGGATAGCCCCGAACAGCGGCAGCCCCCGTCCCGCGGTGCGGGGACGGGGGCTGCCGGTGAAGCTGGTCGTTCGTTACGTCTTGCCTGCTATTTTTTGCCTGCGGCAAGGAGGTCGGCCGTGCCCTGGGCGTCGGCGGCGTCGACGTCGTGCAGGGAGATGCCGCGGGTTTCCTTCAGGAAGAGCACCGCGACGGCGGTGATCGCGCAGGCGATCGCCAGGTAGATGGCAACCGGGACGGAGGACTTGTACTCGCCCAGCAACGCCACTGCGATGATCGGGGCGAGCGAACCGGCCACGATCGAGGTCACCTGGTAGCCGAGGGAGACGCCGGAGTAGCGCATCCGGGTCGGGAACATCTCGGCCATGATGGCCGGCTGGCCGGCGTACATCAGGGCGTGGAACAGCAGGCCGATGATGACCGAGGCAAGGATGATGAAGTCGTTGCCGGTGTCCATCATCGGGAAGGCGAAGAAGCCCCAGGTGGCACCGAGGACGGCGCCGGCCATGTAGACCGGGCGGCGGCCCAGGCGGTCGGACAGCCGGCCCACCATCGGAACCACAGAGAAGTGAATGGCGTGGGCGATCAGCAGCAGCATGAGGATGCGGGTGGTGTCGGCGTGGACCACGGTCTTCAGGTAGGTGATGGAGAAGGTGACCACGAGGTAGTAGAGGATGTTCTCCGCGAAGCGCAGGCCCATGGCGGTGAAGACGCCGCGGGGGTAGCGGCGGAAGACCTCGGCAACGCCGTAGCCCTTGTGGCCGGCTTCGACTTCCTTGCGGGCCTCGAGGAAGATCGGCGCATCGTTGACCTTGGTGCGGATGTAGTAGCCGATCAGGACGATCACGGCGGAGAGCCAGAAGGCCACACGCCAACCCCAGCCGAGGAAGTCGGCGGAGGACAGGACCGAGGAGAGGATGAACAGCACCGCGGTGGCGAAGAGGTTACCCAGCGGCACGGCGGACTGCGGCCAGCTGGCCCAGAAGCCGCGGGACTTGCTGGGGCTGTGCTCGGCCACCAGCAGGACGGCGCCGCCCCACTCACCGCCGACGGCGAAGCCCTGGGCGAAGCGCAGGAAGACCAGCAGGGCCGGAGCCCAGTAGCCGATCTGGGCGAAGGTGGGCAGGCAGCCCATCAGGAAGGTGGAGACACCCACCAGGATGATGCTCAGCTGCAGCAGCTGCTTGCGCCCGAACTTGTCACCGAAGTGGCCGAAGACGATGCCGCCGATGGGGCGGGCGACGAAGCCGACCGCGTAGGTCAGGAAGGCGGCCAGGATGCCGTCCAGTTCGGTCTGGGAATTGGGGAAGAAGGCCTTGCCGAAGACCAGGGTTGCGGCGGAGGCGTAGAGGAAGAATTCGTACCACTCCACCACCGTGCCGGCCATGGAGGCGGCGACGACTTTCTTGAGGCCGGACGCCTTGACGTCGGTTTCCTCTGCGCGCCTCGCGGCGGCGTTTTCCGTGCTCATAAGAACTCCTTCGGTGTCGCCATCGACACCCTGCGGCTTACTGGGCTGACTCCGTGTGAGTTGGACCACACGCGGTCATTCTCCACGAGTATGGAGTGTCACCGCCGCAGCCTCAACGACCAATCGCGCAGAGCCTATCTGCAAAATTGCACACCAGTCCCCGGCAAGAGCCAGCGAAGAAGCCTTGATGCTCAGGCGAAGAACGCCTCCCGGAGGACGCCGCCGAGCTGGCCGATCTCGGTCAGGAACCCGTCGTGGCCGATCGGGGCCGAGATGACGTGCATGGGCACCTCCCCCGGCAGGGCCGCCGCGAGCTCCCGGGACTGTTCGGGAAAGTACAGCCGGTCCGAGTCCACGGCGGCGATGAAGAACTCGGCGGTAGCCCCGGCGAGCGCCTGCTGCAGGTTTCCGCGGCCACGGGCGACGTCGTGGCTCATCAGCGCTTCGGTGATCGCGATGTAGCTGTTGGCGTCGAAGCGCTGCACCAGTTTATTGCCCTGGTGGTCCAGGTAGCTCTCCACCTGGTAGCGGCCGCGGCCGGACAGCGGCCCGGGCGCGAGCGGTGTCTCGCCGTCCTGACCGGTCCGGCCGAAGCGGCCCTCCAGTTCGGCGGCCGAGCGGTAGGTGATGTGCGCGATCCGCCGGGCCAGCGCCAGGCCCTCATGCGGCTCGGGGCCGCCGTAGTAGTCGCCGCCATTGAAGCGCGGGTCCTGACGGATCGCGAGGGTCTGGGCCTGGGCGAAGGCGATCTGTTCGGCGGTGCTGTAGGCGCCGACGGCGATCACGGCGCAGCGGCGCACGCGTTCCGGGTAGCTGACGGCCCACTCCAGGGCCCGGGCGCCGCCGAGGGAGCCGCCGAGCACGGCGTGCCATCGGTGGATGCCCAGCGCGTCGGCCAGCCGGGCCTCGGCGGCGGTGCTGTCGCGCAGGGTGACGAGGGGGAAGCGGGATCCCCAGGGCCGGCCGTCGGGCGCCGGCGTGGACGGGCCGGTGGAGCCGTAGCAGCCGCCGAGGATGTTGATGGACACCACGAAGTACCGGTCCGTGTCCACGGGCGCGCCGGGGCCGGCGAGCTGTTCCCACCAGCCAGGCTCCCCGCCGGCGCCGCGGGTGACGTGGGTGTCCCCGGTCAGGGCGTGCTCGATCAGAACGGCGTTGGAGGCGTCCGCGTTCAGGGTGCCCCAGGTCTCGTAGGCCAGCACCACGTCCGGCAGGACGGCGCCGGATTCGAGTTCCAGGGCGCCGACGGACAGGTACCGCACGGTGCCTTCGGGGGCGGCGGCGTTTCCTGCTGCGGGGCTGGTGGCGGGTACACCCGTTCGGGTGACGGCAATCGTCATGTTAAAAGACCTCACTTCGCGCTTGCCTGCCGTCAATTGACCGGCAGGCCAGGTCTTCACCCGGGGCACCCCGCCGCAAAAGGAGGGTTGCCGGCCAGCAAGCCGGGGCTGTCGCTGGCACTCATGACCTGCACCGAGTCTACGAAAGAGGGCGGCGTCGTGGCGAAGATTGTGACTTCCATGTGACAGCCGCCCGCCCCGCCGCCCCGTTTCCCCACCTTTGAAGGCCAAGGCGGGCGGGTCGCCGCGGACACGCCGCGCCGGCCGCCGTCGGGCCCGCAAAGGTGGGGAAATCCGGCAGGGGTCCCGGACCTAGCCGGTCTTCGCGGCGCGGAAGCCGGCGTCGAGGTCCGCCAGGATGTCGTCGATGTGCTCCAGGCCCACCGAGAGCCGGACCAGGCCCGGGTGGACGCCCGCCACCGCCTGCTGCTCCGGGCTGAGCTGGCTGTGCGTGGTCGACGCCGGGTGGATCACCAGCGAGCGCACGTCGCCGATGTTCGCCACGTGCGAGTGCAGCTCCAGGGCATCGACGAAGCGCTTGCCGGCCTCCACTCCCCCGGCGATGACGAAGGAGACGACGGCGCCCGTACCGCGGGGACCGTACTTCCGGCCGCGCTCGTACCAGGGGCTCGAGGGCAGCCCCGCGTAGGCGACCGATTCGACGTCCTCCCGGCCCTCCAGCCATTCGGCCACCCGGGTGGCGTTGGCGACGTGCCGCTCCACCCGCAGGCTCAGCGTCTCGATGCCCTGGGCGATCAGGAAGGCGTTGAAGGGCGCGACGGCGGAGCCGAGGTCGCGCAGCAGCTGGACCCGGGCCTTGAGGATGTAGGAGAGGTTGGCCCCCAGTGCGCCGTCCGCGCCCAGGTCCCGGGCGTAGACCAGGCCGTTGTAGCTGGGGTCGGGGGTGTTGAAGCCGGGGTACCGCTCCGGGTCCGCGCCGAAGTCGAACTTCCCGGAGTCCACGATCACACCGGCGATCGCCGAGCCGTGGCCGCCCAGGTACTTCGTGGCCGAGTGCACCACGATGTCCGCGCCCCACTCCAGCGGCCGGATCAGGTACGGGGTGGCGAGGGTGTTGTCCACGATCAGCGGCACCCCTGCCTGGTGGGCCACGTCCGAGATTCCCTCGATGTCCAGGACGTCCTGGCGCGGATTGGAGACCACCTCCCCGAAGAACAGCTTGGTGTTCGGCTGCACCGCCTCGCGCCACTGGTCCAGGTTGTCCGGGTCCGCCACGAAGGTCACGGAGATGCCGAACTTCTTCAGAGTGTGGGCCAGCAGGTTGTAGGTGCCGCCATAGAGGCTGGGGCTGGCCACCACGTGGTCCCCGGCCTCGGCGATGTTGAGGATGGCGAAGGTTTCCGCCGCCTGCCCGGAACTGAGCAGCAGCGCGCCGAGGCCGCCCTCCAGGCTGGCGATGCGCTGTTCGACCGCGTCCTGGGTGGGGTTGCCGATTCGGGTGTAGATGGGGGCGAGCTCGGCCAGGGCGAACCGGTTGGCGGCGCTCTCGGCGCTCGGGAAGACGAACGACGTCGTCTGGTAGATCGGCAGCGCACGGGCGCCGGTGGCGGCGTCCGGCTGCTGGCCGGCGTGAATCTGACGGGTTTCAAAGGACCAGGCGTTGGACATGGTGTCTCCTGTGACTGGGCTCAGGACGGCACCGCCTCCCGGGTCCTGCGCCGCTGGCAGGTCCCGGAATATCGTCACGGCCCTGGCGCCGCGCTTGCCCCGCCGGCGGTCGCCGGAGGGCCAGGTCTTCACCCGGGGCACCCCACCGCGCAAGGAGGGTTGCCGGCCAGCGAGCCGGGGCTTGGCGCTGGCACTCATGACCTGCTCCCAGTGTAGGAAGCCGGAAACCGGTCCGGATAGCTTTGTGACAAAGATGAAGAAACCGGTCCCCGGGACGGCTTCTCCGGCGGATTTCCCCGGCCGCGCCGGGCGGCACGGGGACCCTCCGGGCGGCGCCGGCGAGGTTAGGACAGCCTAAGCTGAGAGGTCCATCACAAAGTGCCAAGATGAGGGCATGCGCATGGATCACGTCTCTTACGCCTGTGAAAAGGATGGCCTCGCGGCCACCACCGACCGTATCGCCACGGCCCTCGGGGTCGAGGCCGTCAAGGGCGGCGTGCACCCCCGATTCGGCACCCGCAACATGATCATCCCCCTCGCCGGGCACAAGTACCTGGAGGTCGTGGAGGTCCTGGACCACCCGGCGTCGGACAAGGCACCGTTCGGCCAGGCGGTCCGCGCCCGCTCCGCCGCCGGCGGCGGCTGGATGGGCTGGTGCGTTGAGGTCGACGACCTGGCACCCTTCGAGGAACGCCTGGGCCGCGCCGCGGTCAACGGCAACCGCAAGTTCCCCGATGGCCGTGAACTGGTCTGGAAGCAGATCGGCATCCTGGGCCTGATCGCGGATCCGCAGGTGCCCTACATGCTCAAGTGGGAGGGCGACCCGGCCCTGCACCCGTCCAACGCCTACGAGAGCTCGGTGAAGATGTCCGAGCTGACCATCGCGGGCTCCGCGCAGCGGGTCACCGAGTGGCTGGGCGAACCGGTGGAGAAGCCGCTGGAGGACGTGGCCGTGAACTGGCAGGCCCCGCACGGCACGCCGGGCATCCTCTCGGTCACCTTCGAGACCGCTTCCGGAGCCGTCACCATCTAGGGCTTCGGCCCGCCACAACTTCGGCCGCCGGCCGCGGGTGTCAATGACGCCACCCGCCGCCGGGGGCCGAAACTCTTTAAGCCGCTCCCCGCCTCGTCGTGCGGGTCAGGGCACCGCAGGACACGTCTCCGCAGGAATCCCAGAAGCCTCAGCCCAGGCCGACCGCCTTGCCGAACAGGCTGAAGCCCACGAACGCCACGATGTCCAGCAGCGCGTGCGCGATCACCAGCGGCATCACCCGCCGGGTCCGGGTGTAGACCAGGGCGAAGATGACGCCCATGATGGCGTTGCCGATGAACGGCCCGAACCCCTGGTACAGGTGGTAGCTGCCGCGCAGGATTGAGCTCGCGGCGATGGCCGCCGGCAGCCGCCAGCCGAGTTTACCGAACCGGTCCAGCAGGTATCCCACCACGATCACCTCCTCGACGATCCCGTGCCGGATGGCGGAGAGGACCAGGACGGGCACGGTCCACCAGTAGGTGCCCAGCGCGCTCGGGATGATCGCCGTCGTGATGCCCAGGGCCCGGCCGGCGGCATAGAGGCCCAGCGACGGGATGCCGATCAGCAGGAACAGGCCCACACCCTGCAGCAGGTCCTTTCCGGGGCGTGCGAAATCGAACCCGAGCTTCCGGAATGCCGAGCCGCCGGGGGTCCCCGGCTCGCGGGGACCGGTGAGGAAGTAGAGCACCAGCAGCACGGGGACGAGCGCGAAGGCGATGTCCAGCAGCTGGTAGGTCAGGTCGAAGTACTCGCGGCTGCTCTGGGAGCGGTTCAGCGTTGAGGTCCCCTGGGCCAGCGGCGCCTGCGAGAGCTTGTCCAGCAACTGCACCACCGAGTACACCGCCGACTGCCCCAGCGAGAGTCCCAGCACAATCCATACTTCGAACCGCACACGGCGGCGGGAGGTAACCAGCATGGTCCTATCTTGCCTGCCGTTGCCGGGAGTTGGCCGGACGCGCCTAAGCTGGGGCTGTGAGCGCGCCCGGGAAAATCCTGATGATCCGGCACGGCCAGTCCGCCGCCAATGCCGACACCTCCATCTACAACCGGGTGCCCGATTACCGCATCCCGCTGACCGATCTGGGCGTCGAGCAGGCCCGGGCCGCCGGCGTCGAACTCCGCCGCCAGCTGGACGGGCAGCAGGTCTGCGTCTACGTCTCCCCCTATCTGCGTGCCTACCAGACCCTCGAAGCGCTGGACCTGGGCAACCTGACCGAGCGGGTCATCGAGGAGCCCCGGCTGCGGGAGCAGGACTGGGCGAACTTCCAGATCGCCGGTGACATCGAGGACCAGAAGGAGCTCCGGAACGCCTACGGGCACTTCTTCTACCGGTTCCGCGAGGGCGAGTCCGGGTCCGATGTCTACGACCGGATCTCCTCGTTCATGGAGACCCTGTACCGGCACTGGTCCAAACCGGACTACGCGCCCAACGCCCTGTTCGTTACGCACGGGCTGACCATGCGGCTGTTCTGCATGCGCTGGTTCCACTGGTCCGTGGAGTACTTCGAGTCGTTGAACAACCCGGACAACGCCGAGCTGCGCACCCTGCACCGCACCGGGGACGGGAAGTACGAACTCGACAAGCCGTTCAGCCAGTGGGTGGAGCGGCGCGTGGACGAGACCGTGCTGCACGCCCCGCCCATGGTCTTCTAGAAGGTTTAGCGGGCGCGGACCCCGGCGCGCCAGACGGCGTGGGTCAGCGGCATGCCCGGCCGGTAGGCCAGGTGGGTGGCCGAGGGGGCGTTGAGCAGGTGCAGGTCCGCGCGGTGGCCGACGGCGATCGACCCCACAGCGCGTTCGCCGTCGACGTCGTTCCCCGACTCCCGGCCCAGCGCCAGCGCCCCGCCGTAGGTCGCGGCGCGGACCGCCTCGTGCACGCTGAGCCGCATCTGCAGCACCGCGGTGGTGACGCAGAAGGCCATGGAGCTGGTGTAGGAGGTGCCGGGGTTGGCGTTGGAGGCGAGGGCCAGCTGGACGCCGGCGTCCAGCAGTTCGCGGCCGGGGGCCAGCGGCTGCCGGGTGGAGAGGTCGCAGGCCGGCAGGCAGGTGGCCACCGTGCCGCGCTCCCCGGCGCCGGCCGCGGCTTCCCAGCCGGACCAGCTGTCCGCGAGGTCGCGCACGTCCTCCCGGGACAGGTAATTCACGTGGTCCACGCTGGCGGCCCCGAACTCCACCGCCAGCCGCACGCCCGGGCCCTCGCCGAGCTGGTTGCCGTGCAGCCGCAGGCCCAGGCCAGCCTCCCGGCAGGCCGCCAGCACGCGGCGGGACTGCTCCTCGGTGAAGGCGCCGCGTTCGCAGAAGACGTCGGCCCAGCGCACGTAGGGCCGGACCGCTGCAAGTATCGGACCGCAGACCAGGTCCGTGTACTCCTCGGCGTCCATGCCAGCCGGGACCAGGTGGGCGCCGAGGTAGGTGACCTCGTCGGCGACCGTGGAGGCGATCCGGGCGCTGCGGGCCTCGTTGTCCACGTCAAGCCCGTAGCCGGTCTTGGTCTCCAGGTACGTGGTGCCCTGCGAGACGGCCTCCGCCACCCGGCCCAGCGCCAGGCGGGTGAGGTCGAAGTCACCGGTCGCCCGGGTCGCGCCCATGGTCACGGCGATGCCGCCGGCGCTGTACTCCTCCCCCGCCATCCGCGCCTCGAACTCCGCGGTTCGGTCGCCGGCGAAGACCAGGTGCGTGTGCGAGTCCACCCAGCCGGGCAGCAGCGCACGCCCCGCGGCGTCGATGGCGTCGTCCGCGGCCGGGGCGTCCCCGGCGGGGCCCAGCCAGGCGATGCGTTCGCCCTCGATGACCACGGCGGCGTCGTGCAGGACCCGGTACTCGAGGTCCTGCGTCATCAGTTCGCCGATATTGGTGATCAGGGTGCTCATGGGTCCATTCTTCAGGCCCGGATGGACATCCGCGTCGCCGCCAGCGCCGCCGCTGTCCGGGATGCCGGACTGTCGGCCGGGAACGGCGCCCCGGCCGCCTGACCGGCGAGGATCAGTCCGGCGGCGAGTTCGGCGATCCCGGAGGAGGTCTGGAAGCCATAGCCGCCCTGGCCGGCGAGCCAGAAGAAGCCCGGCGCCTCGGCGTCGAACCCCACCACCGGGATGCCGTCGGAGGCCTCGGTGCGCAGCCCGGTCCAGGCCCGGCTGACGGCGTTGATGCCGAGGGTGGTCACCTCGTTCAAGCGGGCGATCAGGGCCTCGACGTCGCCGGGGTACGGCCGGGCGTCCTCGGGTCCGCTGGGGACCTTCTCCGAGGGCGAGATCAGCACCTGGTGCCTGCCGTCCGGGCGGAAGTAGAAGCTGTCCGTGGCGGCCACCATCGGGCAGCCGGGCGGAAGCGGATTCTCGACGTCGACGATCGCCGCGGTGCGGCGGAAGGGCTGCAGGCCGAGCTTCTCGACGCCGGCAAGGACGGCGAGCTCATCCGCCCAGGCGCCCGCGGCGTTGACCACGACGGCGGTGGAGAGCGCCTCCTGCCCGGCGCCCAGTTCCCAGCCCGAGCCCGTGCGCTGCGCGGAGTGGATGCGGGCGCCGGTGATGATGTCCACGCCGCCGGCGACGGCCCGCTCCCGGTGGTCCTCCAGCAGCAGGGAGGCGTTGCAGGCGAAGGAGCCGGAGTCCAGCCCGGCGGAGGTGAAGCTCTCCGGTTTCAGCGCCGGGCAGAGCTTGAGCGCCTCGTCGTGGCCGATCAGGTGCATGAAGCCGCTGGCCTGCTCGCGGACCGCGTCCTCGTCGCCGATCAGCATAAACCGCCGGGGCGAGAGGACGGGTTCGGGGCGGGTGCCCTCGTGCGTGCCGATCAGTTCCAGCGTGCGCAGCGTCAGGTCCCGGACCACGGGCGGGCCGTAACTGGGGATGAGCTGCCGGGCCGAGCGCGCCGAGGTGTGGTAGCCCAGCGTCTGCTCGGCCTCGACCAGCGCCACGCTGCACTTGCCGGCCAGCGCCGAGGCCAGGGACAGTCCGGCAATGCCGCCGCCGGCAATCACAACATCGTAATGAGCTGACATGTGACCCATCCTCGCACCCGGCGGGGACATCCGTCAGCAGGTCTTGCGGACCGGGTTGCTACGCGGCGGCGACCTCCGCGCGGCTGGCCACGAACGCTTGGACGCAGCGTTCGACGTCGTCGGTGCTGTGCGCGGCCGAGAGCTGGACGCGGATCCGGGCGGCACCCTTGGGGACCACGGGGTAGCTGAAGGCGGTGACGAAGACGCCGTGGCCGAGCATGGCGTCGGCGACCTTGGCGGCCATGACGGCGTCGCCGAACATCACCGGGACGATCGCGTGTTCGCCGTCGAGCAGCTCGAAGCCCTCCTCGGCCATCCGGCGGCGGAACAGCCCGGCGTTGGCGAAGAGCTTTCCGCGCAGCTCCGCGGAGTTCTCCACCAGGTCCAGGGCCTTCAGGGTGGCGGCGACGATCGCGGGGGCCAGGGAGTTCGAGAACAGGTAGGGGCGGGCCTTCTGCCGGAGCATGGCGACGACCTCGCGGCGGCCGGAGACGTAGCCGCCGGAGGCACCGCCGAGGGCCTTGCCGAAGGTGCCGGTGTAGATGTCCACCCGGTCCGAGACGCCCGCGTGTTCGGGGGTGCCGGCGCCGGTGGGACCCATGAAGCCGACGGCGTGCGAGTCGTCCACCATGACCATGGCGTCGTACTTGTCGGCCAGGTCGCAGATCGCCTCGAGCGGGGCGAGGTAACCGTCCATGGAGAATACGCCATCGGTGACGATGATCTTGCGGCGGGCCGGATTCTCCTGGTTGTCCGCCTCGATCAGGCGGGCCTCGAGGTCGGCCATGTCCCGGTTGGCGTAGCGGAAGCGGCGGGCCTTGCAGAGCCGGATCCCGTCGATGATGGAGGCGTGGTTCAGGGCGTCGGAGATGACCGCGTCCTCCGGGCCGAAGAGGGACTCGAAGACCCCGCCGTTGGCGTCGAAGCAGGAGGAGAACAGGATGGTGTCCTCGGTGCCGAGGAACGCCGAGACGCGCTTCTCCAGGGCCAGGTGAAGGTCCTGGGTGCCGCAGATGAAGCGGACGCTGGCCATGCCGAAGCCGCGGGAGTCCATGGCGTCCTTGGCGGCGGCGATGATCTCCGCGTGGTCGGCCAGGCCCAGGTAGTTGTTGGCACAGAAGTTCAGCACGTCCGTGCCGGGCTGGCCGAGCTGGCCGGCCGTGATGTGGTTGGCCTGCGGCGAATCGATGTGCCGCTCGGTCTTGAACAGGCCGGCGCTGCGGATCTCATCGAGTTCGTGCTGCAGCTGGTCCTTGATGGCTGAATACATGGTCGGTGCGCTCCTGGGCTGGGTGGGTGGTTGTACGGTACCGGAATGGGCCGGGGCCTAGAAGCCGGTCCAGTCGAGGACGACCTTGCCGCCGACGCCGGCACGGGCGATCTCGAAGCCCTTCTCCCACTCGGAGGCGGGCAGGGTGTCGGTGACGACGGCAGAGATGTTCGCGTGCAGCACCGGGTTGGAGGAGAGCATGGCGCTCATGGCGTACCAGGTCTCGAACATCTCGCGGCCGTAGATGCCCTTCATGGTGAGCATGTGGGTGACGACCTTGCCCCAGTCGATGTCGATGGACTGGCTGGGCAGGCCGAGCATGGCGATCCGGCCGCCGTGGTTCATGTTCTCGATCATTTCCGGCAGGGCGGTGGGGTGGCCGGACATTTCCATGCCGACGTCGAAGCCCTCGCGCATGCCCAGTTCGCGCTGGGCGTCCTTGACCCGGGTGGTGGAGACGTCGATCGCGAGGTCGACGCCGAGCGTGCGGGCCAGGGCCAGGCGCGGGGCGGAGACGTCGGTGATGGCAATCTTGCGGGCGCCGGCGTGGCGGGCGACGGCGATCGCCATCAGGCCGATGGGTCCGGCGCCGGTGATCAGGACGTCCTCGCCGACCAGCGGGAAGCTCAGGGCGGTGTGGACGGCGTTGCCGAACGGGTCGAAGATGGCGCCGAGTTCCGGGGTGACGGACGGGTCGTGGTGGACCCAGACGTTGGTCTCGGGGATCACGACGTATTCGGCGAAGGCGCCGTCGCGCTGGACGCCGACGCTGACGGTATTGATGCACATCTGCTTGCGGCCGGCGCGGCAGTTGCGGCAGATCCCGCAGACGATGTGGCCTTCGCCGGAAACCCGGTCGCCGGCCTTGACGTCCAGGACGTCCTCGCCGACCTCCACCACCTCGCCGTAGAACTCGTGGCCGGCGATCAGCGGGGCGTTGATCATGCCCTGGGCCCAGGCGTCCCAGGACTGGATGTGCAGGTCCGTGCCGCAGATGCCGGTGGTCATCACCCGGATCTTGACGTCCCCGGCCCCGGTCTCCGGTTCCGGCCGGTCGACGAGGTCGAATCCGGCGTGCGCTCCGGACTTGTAGAGAGCCTTCATGGGCCTGCCTTACTGTGCTGGTGCCGCCGGGGAGGTGGCGGGGTGTGGGTCAACTCACCCCATTACAACCGCCCGGATGCATTAGCACAACCGAAAATTTCTCAATCGACGATTTAGATTTTTCTTAGCCGTAGGATGGTGGGCATGGAAATCCACCAGCTCGAAATGCTCCGCGAACTCGGCGCCCTGGGCAGCGTCAAGGCCGTCGCCGAAACCCTGCTGGTTACCCCCTCGGCGGTGTCCCAGCAGCTGGCGGCGCTGCAGCGCTCCGTGGAGGTGCCGCTGACCCGCAAGGAGGGCCGGAACCTGGTACTCACCGAGGCCGGGCAGGTGCTCGCCGACGCCGGGGCCGCCGTCGTCAGCGCCATGGCCGAGGCCCGCGCCGCGATCGGCGAATACCACGGCTCCCCCGCCGCGCCGGTGACCCTCAGCGGGTTCCACAGCGCGGGGCAGGCGTTGTTCGCGCCGCTGGCCCGGCTGCTGGCGGGGCCGGGCCGGCCGGAGGTGCGGCTCTCCGACGAAGACGTCGCACAGCAGGACTTCCCGGCCCTGACCGCCCGCTACGACCTGGTCCTGGCCCACCGGATGGACCACAGCCCGCGCTGGCCCGAGGAGCGGGTGGCGGTGATTCCGCTGGCGCACGAACCGCTGGACGTGGCGTTGCCGGCGGGCCACCGGCTGGCCGGGCAGCGGGCGGTGAGCGCGGACGACGTCGTCGGCGAGCCCTGGGTGACCAGCCACGCCGGCTACTCCCCCGCGGACGTGCTCTCCGCCGTCGCCGCCGTGGCCAGCCGGGAGCTGAATATCGTGCACCGGATCAACGACTACTCCACGGTGGCGGCGCTGGTGGCCGCGGGGAGCGTGATCGGGCTGCTCCCCCGGCACACCGCCCGGCCGGTGCTGAACCCCTCGATCGTGCTCAAGCCGCTGGAGGGGATCAGCACCCGGCGCCGGATCGACCTGCTGGCGCGGCCGGAGAACCTTAAACGCCGATCGGTCATGATGGTCTGCGAGGCGCTGCAGACGATCATGACCGATCTGGTGGGGGCTTAGGCTCTAGCCTTCGACGCCGAGGCGCTCCAGGATCAGCTCCCGGACACGGCCGGCGTCGGCCTGGCCGCGGGTGGCCTTCATGACGCCGCCGACGATCGCGCCGATCGCCTGGACCTTGCCGCCGCGGATCTTGTCCGCGACGTCCGGCTGCGTGGCGAGGGCAGCGTCGATGGCTTCGAGCAGCGGGCCATCGTCGGAGACCACGGCGAGGCCGCGCTTCTCGACGATTTCCGCCGGGGTGCCCTCGCCGGCGAGGACGCCGTCGAGGACCTCGGAGGCCATCTTGTTGTTGATCTTGCCGGCCTCCACCATGGTATTCAGTTCCACGATGGTGGCCGGGTTGACGCCCAGCTGGCCGGGGTCGACGTCGGCGTTCTTGGCGCGGCCGACGATCTCGCCCATCCACCATTTGCGGGCCACCGTGGGGGTGGCGCCGGCTGCGATGGTTTCCTCGATCTCGTCCATGACGCCGGCGTTGACGACGTCGCGGAACTCCAGGTCGGAGTAGCCCCAGTCGGCCTGTAGGCGCTTGCGGCGGGCGGCCGGCGGCTCGGGCAGGGTGGCCCGGAGCTCCTCGACCCATTCACGGGAGGCGACGACCGGCACCAGGTCCGGTTCCGGGAAGTACCGGTAGTCGTCCGCGTCGGACTTGGGCCGGCCCGAGGTGGTGGAGCGGGTGTCCTCGTGCCAGTGCCGGGTCTCCTGGATGACCGGTTCACCCGCATCCAGGACGGCGGCGTGCCGCTGGATCTCGTAGCGGACGGCGTGTTCGACGGCGCGCAGCGAGTTCACGTTCTTGGTCTCGGAGCGGATGCCGAAGCGTTCGCGGCCGTGCGGGCGGAGCGAGACGTTAGCGTCGCAGCGGACGTTTCCGCGTTCCATCTTCGCGTCCGAGACGCCGAGGTTCTTGACGATCTCGCGGATCGCGGCGACGTAGGCCTTGGCCAGTTCGGGGGCGCGGCTGCCGGCGCCCTCGATCGGCTTGGTGACGATCTCCACCAGCGGCACGCCGGAGCGGTTGTAGTCCACCAGCGAGTAGTCCGCGCCCTGGATGCGTCCGGCGGCGCCGCCCATGTGGGTGAGCTTGCCGGCGTCTTCTTCCATGTGGGCGCGTTCGATCTCGACCCGGAAGACGGTGCCATCGGAGAGCTCGATGTCCAAGTACCCGTCGTAGGCGATGGGTTCGTCGTACTGCGAGGTCTGGAAGTTCTTCGGGGTGTCCGGGTAGAAGTAGTTCTTCCGGGCGAAACGGCAGGACTCGGCGATCGTGCAGTTCAGCGCCAGGCCGATCTTGATCGAGGACTCGATCGCGGTCTTGTTCACCACCGGCAGGACGCCCGGGAGGCCCAGGTCCACCTCATTGACGTTGGTGTTCGGCTCGTCGCCGAAGACGTTCGGCGCGGAGGAGAACATCTTGGTCTTGGTGTTCAGCTCGACGTGGACCTCGAAGCCGAGGACGGGGTCGTACTTCTCCATCGCCTCTTCGAAGCTGAGGGTTGCGTCAGTCATTAGTGTGAACCTCCGTGGCTCAGGGCGGCGGCAGCCGCAGAAGAAGCAGCCGTAGAAGAATCAGTGAGTGAAGGGGCCTTCGCCAGCAGGGGACCGCCCCACTGTTCCTCGAGCAGCGACTCGAGCACGGCGCCGACACGGTAGAGGCGGGCGTCCTGCCGGGCCGGGGCCAGCAGCTGGACACCGACGGGCAGGCCGTCCTCGTCCGCCAGGCCGCCGGGCAGGGACAGGCCGGGGACACCGGCCATGTTCGCCGGGATGGTGGCGACGTCGTTGAGGTACATCGCCAGCGGGTCGTCCAGCTTCTCGCCGAGCTTGAACGCCGTGGTGGGCGCCGTCGGGGAGATCAGCACGTCGGCCTGGGCGAACGCGGCGTCGAAGTCGCGCTGGATCAGGGTGCGCACCTTCTGGGCCGAACCGTAGTATGCGTCATAGTAGCCGGCGCTCAGGGCGTAGGTGCCCAGGATGATGCGGCGCTTGACCTCGTCGCCGAAGCCGGCCGCGCGGGTGGCGCCCATGACGCGTTCGATGGTCAGCGGACCCTCTTCGGGCAGCACGCGCAGGCCGAACCGGACGCCGTCGAACTTTGCCAGGTTGGAGGAGGCCTCCGAGGGCATGATCAGGTAGTAGGCGCCCAGGGCGTACTTGAAGTTCGGGCAGGAGACCTCGACGATCTCGGCGCCGGCGCCCTTGAGCAGCTCGAGTGCCTCGTTGAAGCGGTTCTCGACGCCGGCCTGGTAGCCCTCGCCGTGGAGTTCCTTGATGATGCCGATCTTCATGCCCTCGACGTTGCCGGTGCGGGCGGCGGCCACCAGGTCCTCCAGCGGGTCCGGCAGCGAGGTGGAGTCGCGCGGGTCGTGGCCGCCGATCACCTGGTGCAGCAGCGCGGAGTCCAGCACGGTGCGGGAGACCGGGCCGATCTGGTCCAGCGAGGAGGCCATGGCGATCGCGCCGTAGCGGGAGACGCCGCCGTAGGTGGGCTTGACGCCGACGGTGCCGGTGACGGCGCCGGGCTGGCGGATGGAGCCGCCGGTGTCCGTGCCGAGGGCCAGCGGGGCCTCGAACGCGGCCACCGCCGCGGCGGACCCGCCGCCGGACCCGCCGGGGATGCGGTCCAGGTCCCACGGGTTGCGGGTGGGGCCGTAGGCGGAGTGCTCGGTGGAGGAGCCCATGGCGAATTCGTCCAGGTTGGTCTTGCCCAGGATCGGCATCCTGGCCGCGCGCAGGCGCTCGACGACGGTGGCGTCGTAGGGGCTGTGCCAGCCCTCGAGGATCTTCGAGCCGGCCGTGGTGGGCTGGCCGACGGTGACGATCAGGTCCTTGACGGCGATCGGGACGCCGGCCAGGACGTGCAGGGCCTCGGCTTCGGCGCCGCCGGCGGCGCGGATGGCGTCCACCTCGGCGGCGACGGCGAGGGCTTCCTCGCCGTTGACGTGCAGGAAGGCGTTGACTTGGCCGTCGACGGCGGCGATGCGGTCCAGGTAGGCCTGGGTGACCTCGACGGCGGTGACCTCGCGGGCGGCCAGCTTCTCGGCGAGCGCGGCGGCGGAGAGGCGGATCAGTTCGTTGGTGTCAGTCATGTCTTAGTCCTCATCCAGGATGGCCGGGACCTTGAAGCGGCCCTCGTACGCGTCGGGGGCGCCGGAGAGCGACTGCTCGGCCGTGAACGTGTGGCCGACGACGTCCTCGCGGAAGACGTTGGTCAGCGGGATCGGGTGGGACGTGGCGGGGACGTCTTCCCCGGCGGCTTCACTGACGGACTTGACCGATTCGACGATGACGGCGAGCTCGCCGGCCATCCTGTCCAGCTCTTCAGCACTCATCTCGATGTGCGCGAGACGCGCGAGATGCGCGACGTCGTCGCGGTTGATCGCAGCCATGGATCTCCCCTGCAAGGTTCGGATTATTTTCCGTCCCAGTCTACGTGGGTTGAACTACGCTTACCGCCCGGCGTGGCCGCCGTGGGACGGCCTGCTGCCTTTCGGCGGCGGGCCGGACGATCCTCCGCGTGCTCGCTCGTCCACCCCCACCGTCCCCCTCCCCTCGCAAGTCCCCACCGGCTCCCAGCCTTCGCAAGCTCAGGCCGGGTCCCGCGCCGGCGTGGCCCCTCGGGCAGGGAACCCTGACGGCGGGGGCCCTCGCTTAGACGCACGCTGGCGGATGTCCGTCCCGTCGCCGATGTGCCTACCTCACCTCACGGCCCCTGTCCGGGGCTCGGGGCCCGGACAACGCAAAGGAGGCAGGGGCGGAAAAACTTCCGCCCCTGCCTCCTTTTGTTTTTCTCTTTCGTTGTCAGCCGATGCCGATGGCTCCGGTGGCCAGGCCTACTCCGAGCATGACCAGGGAGATGACGGCGGTGCGCCAGAGGACCTTCTTGTGGTGGTCGCCCAGGTCCACCTTGGCCAGGGAGACCAGCAGGAGGATGGCCGGGACCAACGGGCTCTGCAGGTGGAAGGGCTGGCCGGTGATGGAGGCGCGGGCCATGTCCGCCGCGCCGACGCCGTAGTGGGCGGCGGTTTCGCTCAGGACCGGAAGGACGCCGAAGTAGAAGGCGTCGTTGCTCATGAAGAACGTCATCGGGATGCTCAGGATGCCGGTGATGACGGCCATCAGCGGGCCCATGTCGGACGGGATGATCTGCACCAGCCACTCGGACATGGCCTTGACCATGCCGGTGCCGTTGAGGACGCCGGTGAGGACAGCGGCGGCCATGACCATGCTGACGACGGCGACGATCGAGGGTGCGTGGGCGATCAGCTGCGCGCTCTGCTCCTTGATCTTCGGGAAGTTGACCAGCAAGGCCACTGCCGAGCCGACCATGAACACGAAGGGCAGCGGCATGATGTTGGCCACGAGGGTCACCATGACGGCCACGGTCAGGGCCAGGTTGAACCAGAACAGCTTCGGCCGCAGGGTGGCGCGGTCCGGATCCAGGGCGGTGTCCGCCATGGCGGAGTCGCGATCGTCCACGAGGTTTTCGGTGCGTTCCAGGACTGCGACGCCGGAGCCACCCGCGGGGGCGCCGCCGGCCGGGGTGCCGGTGCGGCCGGCGCGGCGGCCGGAGGTGCTGGAGGTGCCGGAACCACTGGTGCCCGTGCCGCCGTCGGCCGTTCCGCCGAACTCAACGCCCTCGGCCCAGATCTCCGGGGCGGTGGCGCGGAGGCGGTTGCGTTCCTGCAGGCCCAGCAGCCAGGCGAAGACCATGACCACGGCCAGGCCGACCACCAGCGAGGGGATCATCGGGACGAACACGTCGTTCACGTCGAGCTTCAGCGCGGTGGCGGCGCGGGCGGTGGGACCGCCCCAGGGCAGGATGTTCATGGTGCCGTTGGCCAGGCCGGCCACGCAGGTGAGGACCACCGGGCTCATCTTCAGCCGTAGGTACACCGGCAGCATCGCCGCGGTGGTGAGGATGAAGGTGGTGGAACCGTCGCCGTCGAGCGAGACGGCCGCGGCGAGGACCGCGGTGCCCAGGACCACCTTGGCGGGGTCGTTGCCGAGCTTGCGCAGGATGAACCGCACCAGCGGGTCGAAGAGCCCGACGTCGATCATCAGGCCGAAGTAGATGATGGCGAACATCAGCAGCGCGGCCGTGGAGGTCATCGACTTCATCGAGTCGAGCACCATGGGACCGATGCCCAGGCCCGCGCCGGCAAAGAGTCCAAAAACGGTGGGGACGATGATCAGCGCCAGCACCGGCGTCAGCTTCTTCGTCATGATCAGCACCATGAACACCGCGATCATGGCGAATCCGAGTATTACCAGCACAGCCGGCTCCTTCTTCAGTGGTCCGCACCACTCCGCTGTGATGCGCACTACAGACGTTAGGGTGGCGTGCGTCACGGTGGTGCCTTTGCCTCATTTGATTGGCATACTGCTTGTTGGACGCATTGTGCTCATTTTGCTCACCACCCGATCGACGACGCCGGACCGCCCCAGGAGGCAGCCATGGGACCCCTCACGGGCCGCACTCCCCTGCGTTTCAGCACCCAGACGCTGCTGCTCCAACTCGCCGTCGTGGCGCTGGTGGTACTGCTCAGCGGCGCCGTCCACGCCTGGCTGACCTACGACCGGCTGGGCCGTGAGGCGGAGAACCAGGCCCTGACCCTGGCCCGCACGGTCGCCTCCGACCCCGGAGTCCGGTCCGAGGTGCAGCAGATCAGCGCCCAGGCCGGCACCCCGCCGCCGGCCGAACTGCTCACCGGGCCGCTGATGGCCGCCGCGGAGGGCGCCCGTGCCCGGACCGGGGCGCTGTTCGTGGTCATCACCGACGAGACCGGGCTCCGGCTGGCCCACCCCGACGCCGACCGGCTGGGCGAGCGGGTCAGCACCGACCCGTCCGAGGCGCTCTCCGGCAAGGAGGTCACCACCCGTAACACCGGTACCCTGGGCCCCTCCGCCGGCGCCAAGGTCCCCGTCTACGCCCCCGGCGCCGGGGCGCCAACGGGCCAGGTGGTGGGCGAGGTCAGCGTGGGCTACTCCACCGAATCGATCGGCCAGAGCCTGGGCCGGGACATCGCCCCGATCCTCCTCACCGCCGCCGGCGCCCTGCTGGCCGGTGTGCTGGCCTCCTTCCTGCTGCGGCACCGGCTGCGCCGGCTGACCCTGGGCCTGGAGCCGGAGGAAATCAGCACCCTGGTCCATGACCAGGTGGCGGTACTGCAGGGCGTGGACGACGGCGTGATCGGCATCTCCGCCGACGGCCGGATCAGCGTGTTCAACGCGGCGGCCCGGCGGATGCTGGACCAGCCGGACCTGGCCGGGACCGCCTGGGCGGACGCCCCCGTCCCCGGTGCCCTGCACGCCCTGACCCGGGCGGACGCGGCCGAGGCGGACGCCGTCGAGGTGGTGGCCGGGGGCCGTGCCCTCGTGGCCAGCGCCCGCAAGGCCCTGCACGGGCGCGAGGACCTGGGCTGGGTGGTCATGCTCCGGGACCGCACCGAGCTCCAGCACCTGACCCGGCAGCTGGACGCCGTCGGCACCCTCTCCACCGCGCTCCGGGCGCAGCGGCACGAGTTCGCCAACCAGCTGCACACCATCGCCGGGTTCATGAGCATCGGGCAGCACCAGCAGGCCCGCGACTACCTGGCCAGACTTGCGGCGACCGGCCCGCTGAAGTTCCCGGTGGACCAGGCCGAGCTGCTGCAGGATCCCTACCTGCAGGCCTTCCTGGGCGCCAAGGGCGTGGAGGCGGACGAGCGCGGGGTCAGCTTGCGCCTCGGCCCGGAGACCCTGGTCCGCGGCCAGGTGGTGGAGCCGCAGGACGTCACCACGGTGCTGGGGAACCTGATCGACAACGCCGTGAACGCCGCCGTCGCCGGCTCCGGCCCGGACCGCTGGGTGGAGGTGGAGGTGCTGGACGCCCCCGGCGCGGACGGCGCCGCCGGAACCCTGCACATCATCGTGGGCGACTCCGGCGACGGGCTCCCCACATCCGACGGCGGGTCCGATGCCGGGCCGGACGGGGTCTTCGCCGAGGGTTTCACCACCGCCAGGACCCCGGCACGCGCCGGGGCCGGGCAGGGGCTGGGGCTCGCCCTGGCCCGGCAGCTGGCCCGCCGCCGCGGCGGGGACGTCACCGTGCTGGACCGCGGCAGCCCGGGCGGTCCGGGCGCCGTCTTCCTCGCCACCCTGCCCGGCACCACCGCCATGACCCCGAACCCCGAAGGAGGGGACAATGCCTGAGGACTTCCGCGTCCTGATCGTCGACGACGACTTCCACGTCGCGAAACTGCACGCCGCCTACGTGGACTCCGTGGCCGGCTTCCTGGCCCTGCCGCCGGCCGGTTCCGCGGCCCAGGCGCTGCAGGCCATCCATAGCCTCCGCCCGGACCTGGTGCTGCTGGATGTGTATCTCCCGGACGCCTCCGGCCTGGACCTGCTGCACCAGCTGGATGTGGACACGATCATGCTGACCGCCGCCGCGGACACCGCCTCGCTGCGGGTGGCATTCCGGCGCGGGGCGCTGGGCTACCTGCTCAAGCCGTTCACGTCCGAGTCGCTCTCCCAGCAGCTGCGCTCCTACGCCCGGTACCGCCGGATCCTCACCCAGCCGGGCGCCGTGACGCAGGAAACCGTGGAGCGGGCCAAGCGGTCCCTCATGCCCGGGGACGTCACCGCCTCGGCCCGGCCGCGGTCCGCCACGGAGGCCGCCGTGCTGGAATCCCTGGACCCCGGCGAGCAGTATTCGGCGGCGGAGGTGGCCGCCCGGGTGGGTGTCTCCCGGGCCACGGCGCAGCGCTACCTTTCCTCGCTGGCGGACGACGGCGCCGTCGAGATCCAGCTCCGCTACGGCAGCACGGGCCGCCCGGAGCACCGCTATGGGGTGGCCGTCAGCCGCTGATGCTGCCGCCGGCGCGGAAGGCGTTCCTCCGCGCGTGTTCGTGGATGCGGCCCAGGATCTCCATTTGGGCGTGGCCATCCTCGATCAGCCGCTCGTAGGTGGCCGGGTCGAGGCCGAGCTCGGCGGCGTGTTCCAGGATGGTCTGCCAGCCGCCGATCTTGCCCAGGACGGCAGCGCGCATGAGTTCGGACTCGAGCACCAGGGTCAGCGGGGAGCGGCTCACGATCCGGCCGTTGAGTTTCAGCCGGCCGGCGTGTTCGGCCAGCCAGGCCGCCGCCTGCCGGTGCGGGCGCTGCGGGACGCCGAGCTCGTGGATGAGGTTCCGGAGCAGCTCCCGCTCGCGGGTGAGTTCCTCCACCAGCCGGGCCAGCTCGGCCCGGAACGGGGTGTCGGTGAAGTCCTTGGCCATCCGCTCCACCCGGCCCAGTCCCGCCGTCGAGCCGGTGAGATGGTCCGAGAGGTAGATGCCGAGCAGCTTCCGGTCGATGGTCTCGGGGATGCGGGGTGCCATGCTGGCCACCCTACCCGAGGGCAGCCGTCAGAGAACCGGTACTAGAGGGCCGGCGCTAGAGGTCGAGGCGGTAGACCAGCAGCTTGATCTGGGTGTTAGGGACGAACCAGTCCCGTTCCGGGACCCGCTGGAAGCCGGTCTTTTGGTAGAGGCCGTGGGCGCTTTCCCAGGTCAGGCCGGTGGTGAGGGCCACGCCGGTGACGCCGGGCAGGGTCCGTGCATGGTTGATGATGGCTTCGACCATAGCCTTTCCGGCGCCGCTGCGCTGCACGGCCGGGTCCACCACGAGCATCCGGAATTCCAGTTCGTCGGGCAGGGCGATGTCCGCGTACGGCTCCCCCGCGACGGCCAAGGTGACGGAGCCGATGACCTCGCCGGCGCGTTCGGCCACCCAGATGACGGCGTTGTCGTTGCGCTCGGCGACCTTCCGGATCTGGCGCATGTAGGGGTGGTCGGCGTCGTCGAAGTACCCGGCGGCGAGGTAGGCGTCGGTGGTGATGCGGGCGACGGCGTCGAAGTCGGCCGGGACGGCGGGCCGGATGAGGATCTGCGAAGGCACCTGTCAATGGTACGGGCAGCCGTGCGGGCCACCCGGCCAAAAGGCCCATTCCGTGACTGAGGTATCAGAGCGGGAAGGTGCCGGAGAGCTCCAGCGGCCCGGCGCAGGTCCAGGCGCCCAGGCGCTCCTCGTCCGAGGGCCCGCCGTTCAGCACGCTGGTCAGCCGCGGCCGGCGGACCCAGCAGCCGGCCTCCTCCGCGATCAGGGCGCCGGCGGCGAAGTCATGCTCGTTCAGGCCGCGTTCGCCGTAGGCGTCGTGGGTGCCATCGGCCACCAGGCAGAGGTCCAGCGCGGCGGAGCCCAGCCGGCGGACGTCGGCGAAGCCGCCCATCAGCTGCGCCAGCCCCGCGGCCTGCTCGGCGCGGACCGCCGGGTCGTAGCTGAAGCCGGTGGCCAGGATCTGGCCGGTCCTGCCCTGGACGGGTCCGTTGAGCGCGGTCCGGCGGCCGTTCTCGTCGAGCCAGGCGCCCTGGCCGCGGGAGGCGTAGTAGACCCGGCCCAGTGCCGGGGCATGGACGACGCCGGCCAGCCAGGCCCCGTCGGGCCCGGCGACCGCCACCGAGGTGGCGTAGTAGACGATGTTGCGGATGAAGTTGGTGGTGCCGTCCAGCGGGTCGACGGACCAGCGGTAGCCGCTGGAGTCGTCGGGCAGCACGGTGCCGCCCTCCTCGCCGGTGATGGTGTCCGTGGGCCGGGCGCCGGTGATGACGCCCCGGACGGCGGCCTCGGCGGCGAGATCGAAGTCGGTGACCCAGTCCCCCGCGTCGCCCTTATTGCTGACACCCAGGTCCGCCGAGCTGCGCCCGGCCAGGACGGCGGCGCCGGCGGCGGCCGCCTCCCGGGCCAGCGCGAGGAACGCCTCCGGGGCAGGGAAGGCCGCGTCCGTCCCGCTCATTCGGCGTCGGCCCCGGCGTCGACGACTGTCCCGGCCTCGGTATCGGCCGCACTCCCGCCGCCCACGCCTGCCGGCCCCTCGGCCAGCAGTGCCCGGAAGCCGTCCTCGTCCAGCACCGGCAGGCCCAGCTGTTCGGCCTTGTCCAGCTTGGTGCCCGCGTTCTCCCCGGCCACCACGTAGTCGGTGTTCTTGGAGACCGAGCCGGCGGCCTTGCCGCCGCGGATCAGGATGGCCTCCTTCGCCTCGTCCCGGCTGAAGCCCTCCAGGCTGCCGGTGACCACCACGGTCAGGCCTTCCAGGGTGCGCGGGGTGGAGTCGTCGACCTCGTCCTCCATCCGCACGCCGTCGGCGGCCCAGCTGTCCACGATCTCGCGGTGCCAGTCCTCGGCGAACCATTCCTTCAGCGCCACGGCGATCACGGGGCCCACGCCGTCCACCCCGGCCAGTTCCTCCTCGGAGGCCTGGCGGATCGCGTCCATGCTGCCGAAGGCGGTGGCGAGCGCGCGCGAGGCGCGGGGCCCCACGTGCCGGATGGAGAGGGCCACCAGCACGCGCCAGAGCGGCTGGGATTTGGCCTTCTCCAGCTCGGCGAAGAGCTTGACCGTGCTGGCGGTGGGCTTGGACGGGTTCTTGGCCGTGCCCTTGGTGTAAAAGTACGGGACCAGTTCGTACTCGCCGGTGCCCACGCCCTTGCTGCGCTTTTCGCGCCGGATCCGGACGTCCGCGAGGTCCTCGGGGGTGAGGCGGAACAGGGCCGCCTCGCTGGTCAGCGGCGGGGTCTCGGGCACGGTGGGCTGGGTGAGGGCGACGGCGGCCTCCCAGCCGAGCGCCTCGATGTCGAAGGCGCCGCGGCTGGCCACGTGGAAGACGCGTTCGCGCAGCTGTGAGGGGCAGGACCTGGCGTTGGGGCAACGGATGTCCACGTCGCCCTCCTTGCCCGGGGCCAGCGGCGTGCCGCAGGACGGGCATTCGGTGGGCATGACGAAGTCCCGGACCGGCGGGTCCTGCTGATCCCGGAGCGCCAGGACCGGGCCGACGATCTCCGGGATCACGTCGCCCGCTTTGCGCAGAATGACGATGTCACCGATCTTGACGCCCTTGGCCTTGACGACGTCCTGGTTGTGCAGGGTGGCCATGCTGACGGTGGAGCCGGCGACCTTGACCGGCTCCATGATGCCGAACGGGGTGACCCGGCCGGTGCGGCCGACGTTGACGGCGATGTCCAGCAGCTTGGTGTTGACCTCTTCGGGCGGGTACTTGTACGCCACCGCCCAGCGGGGCACGCGGCTGGTGTAGCCGAGGGCCCGCTGGGTGGCGAGGTCGTCGACCTTGACGACGATGCCGTCGATCTCGTGGCTGAGGCTGTGCCGCTTGTCCCCGTAGCGTTTGATGAAGTCCAGCACCTCGGCCAGGCCGGGCAGCACCTCGAAGTAGGGGCTGGTGGGCAGGCCCCAGTCGGCGAGCTGGCGGTAGGTGTCCGACTGGCTCCGGGTCTGCAGGCCCTCGCGGGCGCCGATGCCGTGGACGTACATCTTCAGCGGCCGTTTGGCGGTCTCGGCCGGGTCCTTTTGCCGCAGCGACCCGGCGGCGGCGTTGCGCGGGTTGGCCAGCGGGGCCTTGCCCTCGTTGATCAGGGCCTCGTTGAAGGCGGCGAAATCCTTGGACGGGATGAACACCTCGCCGCGGATCTCCATCTCGGCGGGGAAGTCCGTGCCGGTGAGCCGCTGCGGGATTTCCTTGATGGTCAGGACGTTGTGGGTGATGTCCTCGCCGGTGGTGCCGTCGCCGCGGGTGGCGGCGCGGACCAGGACGCCGTCGCGGTAGAGCAGGTTGACGGCCAGGCCGTCGATTTTCAGTTCGGTGAGCCACTGCGGCGGGGTGCCGCCGTTGCCGATTTTGGCGATGCCGGCCTCGGCCTTGGCGATCCAGGCTTCCACCTCCTCGACCGAGAAGACGTCCTCGAGGCTGTACATCCGGGTGAGGTGTTCGACGGCGGTGAACGCGGCGGAGACCTCGCCGCCCACCTCCTGGGTGGGTGAGTCGTTGGCGACCAGCTCGGGGTGGGTGGCCTCGAGCGTCTCCAGCCGCCGGTAGAGTTCGTCGAATTCGGCGTCGGAGATGACCGGGGCGTCCTCCTGGTAGTACGCGAAGCGGTGCTTGCGGACCTCCTCGACCAGCTGCTCGTACTCCTCGCGGATGGCCTCGGACGGGACGGCGCCGCCGTCGCTGCCGGGGGCGGTGGCCGTGGATTCGCTGTCTGCTGCGGTCTTCGCTGTGCTCACAGACCTATCCTGCCTTAGAACGCTGACATTGTGTCGGCACGGAAAGTTGTCCGGTTCCGGAAAAGCGGTCCGGCGGAGGGATGCGTCAGGCCCGGACGCGGGTGCGTCCGGGCCTGACGGTACTTCCTGCGCGGGCCGTGCTCGCGGAGCTCTTAGCGGGCGGAGGCGCTCTGCTGCTCGGTGGCGTTGCGGACCGCCTGCTGGCCGGCCTGCTGCAACGCCTGGGACACCCGGGTCAGGGCCGCGACGTGCTCGCCGTTCCACTCGCTGCGGAACTTCTCCGCGTCCGGACCCATCCACTGCGTGCCCGCCAGGACCTTGGTCAGCATCGACTTCTGGTTATCGATTTCCTGCGACCCGGCCTGCAGCTTGGACCCCAGCGCCTTCAGCTGATCAACATCTGCACCCCAAATAGCCATGCGAAAAATCTCCTTAGATCGTCGGACCCGAACCTCTCGGCGTCCCCAGCGGCC
>NZ_JBFBKP010000055.1:0-28718 GCF_040702285.1 Arthrobacter sp. NPDC080086 | reverse complement strand
CCAGGCGCTGGAGGGCGCCGGGGGCCGGGCCTTCGGGCTCTACGTTCACATCCCGTTCTGCGCGGTGCGCTGCGGCTACTGCGACTTCAACACCTACACCGCCACGGAACTCGGCGGCGGGGCGTCCCAGGATGCCTACGCCGACACCGCCGTCGCGGAGGTCGGATTCGCGGCCCGCGCCCTGGCCGATTCCGGGTTGCCGGAGCGTCCGCTCAGCACCGTCTTCTTCGGCGGCGGCACCCCCACCCTCCTTCCAGCGGAAGACCTGGCCCGCATCCTGCGTGCCGCCGTCGACACCTGGGGCCTTGCGCCCGGCGCCGAGGTGACCACCGAGGCGAACCCGGACTCGGTGACCCGCGAGTCCCTGCAGCTCCTGGCCGACGCCGGCTTCACCCGGGTGTCCTTCGGGATGCAGTCCGCCGTGCCCCACGTGCTCAAGGTCCTGGACCGCACCCACACGCCCAGCCGGGTGCCCCTGGTGGTGGAGTGGGCCCGCGAGGCCGGGCTGGCCGTCAGCCTCGACCTGATCTACGGCACACCCGGTGAGTCGCTGGAGGACTGGCGCCATTCACTGGAGACGGCCCTGTCCTACCGCCCGGACCACATCAGCGCCTATGCCCTGATCGTCGAGGAGGGCACCAAGCTCGCCGCCCAGATCCGCCGCGGCGAGGTCCCGGGGATCGACGACGACGACCACGCGGCCAAGTACGAACTGGCCGACGAACTCATTTCCGCCGCCGGGCTGGGCTGGTACGAGGTCAGCAACTGGGCGGCGACGCCGGAGCAGGCTTGCCGCCACAACCTCGCCTACTGGCGCGGGGACGACTGGTGGGGGATCGGTCCGGGGGCCCACTCGCACGTCGGCGGCGTCCGCTGGTGGAACGTCAAGCACCCCGTCGCCTACGCCGCCCGGCTGGACTCCGGCGCCTCCCCGGCGGCGGGCCGGGAAACCCTGGACTCGGAGACCCGCAATATCGAGCGCATCATGCTCGAGGCGCGGCTGGTCTCGGGCCTGGACATCCCCAGCCTGGGCGGGCTGGAGGAAACCGGCCGGCACGCCGTCGCGGGACTGATCGCCGACGGACTCGTGGAACCGGCGCAGGCCTTCCGCGGCCGGCTGGTCCTTACGCTGAAGGGCCGCCTCCTGGCCGACGCCGTCGTCCGACGGCTGCTGCCGGACTGACCCGCCGGGCCGGCGAGCCGCCCGCACCAGGGAAAGACAAAAACGGGCACCCCGGGAGAAATCCCCGGGGTGCCCGTTGACGTTGTGGGAACCGGCGCTACTTGATCCAGCGCAGGTTGAATTCGTAGCGGTGCGGCTGGCCGCGGTTGACGTGGATGCCGGCCGCCACGGAGAAGCAGGCCAGCGCGATCCAGATGACCGTGGCCAGGACCGCGAACAGGTTGCCCACCACGGGGACGAACACCAGCAGGTTGGCCACCACGGCCGCGATCGTCGGCGGCAGGGTGAAGTTCAGCGCTTCCTTGGACTCCTGGGCGGTGAAGGGTCCGCGGTCCTTGAAAATCAGGTAAATCAGCAGCGACGGGATGCAGCCGAGGATGCCGCCGAAGTGCGACAGGGTGGCCCACTGACGGTCCTCGCTGGCGGTCAGGGGAAGCGCATTTGCGGGAACGCCATGGTACTGCGACTGGCCGTGACCGGCCTGGGGGTCCGTGTGTTCGCGTGCGTCTTCTGCCACGTTTCGTCCTTTGGATTGCGGTGGAGCGTTGGTACCTGTGCGGGCGCGGCCACCGTCACAACGCGGCGGCCACCGTATCAAGAATACTTGCTTGGGCGCCGACGCCCGCCACCTTGCCGGACGGGCCCTACTGTTCCGGGGCGGTGAGGAAGTCGATGACCTCCTCCACCCGGCCCAGAAGCGAGGGTTCCAGGTCGGCGTAGCTGCGGACGGCGCCGAGGAGTTTCTGCCAGCCCAACCCGATGTCCTCCTTGGTGCTGTGCGGCCAGCCGAAGGCGGTCAGGATGCCGGTCTTCCAGTCCACGCCGCGGGGGATCACGGGCCAGCGTTCGATGCCCAGCACGGACGGCCGGATGGCCTGCCAGACGTCAATGTACGGGTGGCCGACGATCAGGACGTTTCCGCGGGCTCCGGGGGAAGCCATGACGGCCTCGGCGATCCGGGACTCCTTGGAATCGGCCACCAGGTGGTCCACCAAGACGCCGAGGCGGCGGCCGGGACCCGGACGGAAGTCCCTGACCGCGGCTGAGAGATCGTCGATGCCGTGCAGGGGTTCGACGACGATGCCCTCGACCCGGAGATCGTCGCCCCAGACCTTCTCGACCAGTTCGGCGTCGTGTTTGCCCTCAACCCAGATCCGGCTGGCCTTGGCCACCTGCGCCCGCTGGCCCTCCACGCGCACCGAGCCGGACGCCGTGCGCGTCCCGGCTGCCGGTCCTGCGGGCGCCCGGGGTGCCGGCGGCATCAGCCGGATGGGCCGGCCCTCCAGGAGGAAGCCGTAGCCGAGTCGGAAAGTCCGGGACTTCCCGCGCCGATCCTCAAGGGCCACGACGTGCATGCCGCCGGACTTCTCCACCCGGGTGACGGCACCAACCCAGCCGGACTGCACGTCCTCGAGGACCATGCCGCGCTGCACCGGGACCTCGGGCAGCTGGGAAGGGGCGGGGGCGGTGAGGTCCTGCGGGCCCCAGTTCTGATAGGACATCGGTTACACACTGCTTTGCATCGGGGCGGAACTGCAACGGGGGACTGCGTCGGGCCGGGGTGGTGGCCGGCCGCGCCGGGCAGTCGCCCGGCTTGCCACGGTCACGCCCGGAGCGAATCCAATGCTAACAACGCGGCCGGACATATTAGACTGGTTAGCACTGAGGCATGCCGAGTGCTAACCCCCGGGTTCTTCCGGGCGGCGGGCGCCGGTTGACGGTTGAGGCTCGATTGGAGGTGCGGCGTGAGCGAACCACGCAAACTCGAAGTGCTGCGCGCCATCGTGGAGGACTACGTCCATTCCCGTGAACCCGTGGGCTCCAAGGCGCTGGTGGAACGCCACCACTTGGGCGTCTCCAGCGCAACGATCCGCAACGACATGGCCGCGCTGGAGGACGAGGGGCTGATCACCGCCCCGCACACCAGCGCCGGCCGGATCCCCACGGACAAGGGCTACCGGCTCTTCGTGGACCGCATCTCCGCGGTCAAGCCGCTGTCCCCGGCGGAGCGGCGGGCCATCCAGGCCCTGCTGGAGGGCTCCGAAGACCTCGACGACGTCCTGGACCGGACCGTGCGCCTGTTGGCGCAGCTGACCAACCAGGTGGCCGTGGTGCAGTACCCGCTGCTCAGCCGAGCGCGGGTGCGGCACATCGAGTTTGTGCTGCTGGCACCGCGGAAGGTGCTGACCGTCCTCATCGCTGACACCGGCAAGGTCGAACAGCGCGTCATCGACGTCGGCCAGGACCTTGGCGACGAAACCCTCGCCGAGCTGCGGGGCGTCTTCCTCGGCCGGCTCGGCGGAACCCCGTTGAGCCTGCTCCCGCAGACCCTGCCCGACGTCGTCGACAGCACCGCCCCCGCCCGCCGCGGCGCCGCCCAGGCGCTGGCCCGCGGACTGGAGGCGCTGGCCGCCAGCAGCCGCGAGGAGCGGATGGTGATGGCCGGCACGGCCAACCTCGCCCGCTCCAACGTTGACTTCCCGCTGAGCATTGGCCCCGTCCTCGAGGCCCTCGAGGAGCAGGTGGTCATGCTCCGGCTGCTCTCGGACATGGCCGAGGACCCCCGCGGCGTGACCGTCAGCATCGGCCGGGAGAACCCCTACGACGGGCTCTCCGAGGCCTCCGTGGTGGCCACCGGGTACGGCCCCGACGCCACCGCCAAGGTGGGCATCCTCGGCCCCACCCGGATGGATTACCCCACCACTATGGCCGCCGTCCGCGCGGTGGCCCGCTACCTTTCACGGATCCTCGGGCCCTGACCGGCCGGATCCACCACCAGGCTTGTCGCCCAGCACCGGCAGTACAAAAAGGAAGAGATACACACTTTGAGCAGCCACTACGACGTTCTTGGAGTCTCCCGCGAAGCAACCGGCGAGGAAATCAAGAAGGCCTACCGCAAACTCGCGCGGACCCTGCACCCGGACGTCAACCCGGGCGAGGACGCGTCCGAGCGCTTCAAGGCGGTCACCCACGCCTACGAGGTGCTCTCCGACCCGCAGAAGCGCCGCGTCTACGACACCACCGGCAACGAGAACGGCACGGACAACGGCTTCGGCGGCGGCAGCTACGCCGGTCAGGGCTTCGCGTTCCAGGACATCTTCGAGACCTTCTTCGGCGGTGCCGCCGGAGCCGGCGGCCCGGCCTCCCGCGTCCGCCGCGGCCAGGACGCGCTGATCAGCGTCCGGATCGAGCTGCGCGACGCCGTCTTCGGCGTCAACAAGAAGCTCGAGGTGGACACCGCCGTCACCTGCCCCACCTGTGAGGGCTCCTGCTGCCGCGAGGGCAGCCACCCGGAACGCTGCGACATTTGCGGCGGCAGCGGCCAGGTCCAGCGCCCGGTCCGCTCCATCCTGGGCCAGGTCATGACCACCGCCCCATGCGGCAGCTGCGAGGGCTTCGGCACCGTCATCAAGGACCCCTGCAACGAGTGCGCCGGCCAGGGCCGGATCCGCAGCCGCCGGTCGCTGACCGTCAAGGTCCCCGCCGGCGTTGCCACCGGCACCCGGATCCAGCTCTCCGGCCAGGGCGAGGCCGGCCCGGCGGGCGGCCCCTCCGGCGACCTGTACGTGGAGATCCGGGTCAACAACGACCCGACCTTCGTCCGCGAGGGCGACGATCTGCACGCCAGCCTCACCATTCCGATGACGGCCGCGGCCCTCGGCACCGAGCTGACCCTGGACACCTTCGACGGGCAGCAGGAAATCGACGTCAAGAGCGGCACTCAGTCCGGCGAGGTCATCACCCTGCGCGGGCTCGGCGTCACCCACCTGCGCGGCTACGGCCGCGGCGACCTCAAGGTGCACCTCCAGGTGGAGACCCCCGCCAAGCTCGACGCCGCCCAGGAGGACCTCATGCGCCAGCTGGCCAAGCTCCGCGGCGAGCAGTTCACCGAGGGCAAGCTGGCCGCCAGCGGCGGGGTCTTCGCCAAGCTGCGGGACCGCCTCGGTAACCTGTAGCGGTGAGCAACCCGGTCTTCTTCACCCCCGCCGGAACCCTGGACAACCAGGCCCCCGGTTCCACCTTCGTGCTGGACGGCGCCGAGGCGCGGCATGCCGTCACGGTCAAGCGCCTCGCTGCGGGGGAGCAGGTGGACATCGCCGACGGCGCCGGCCGCCGGATCACCGGCACGGTCACCGGCGCCGGGCCCCAGGAGCTGACGCTCGAGTGCACCGCGGTCAACGACGAGCCGCGTCCCACGGTGCGGCTGGTGCTGGTGCAGGCCCTGGCGAAGGGTGACCGGGACGAACTCGCGGCCGAGACCGCGACGGAGCTGGGGATCGACGCCGTCGTCCCGTGGCAGGCCGAACGGTCGATCGTCCGCTGGAAGCCCGAACGCGCCGCGAAGGCGCACGCCAAGTGGCAGTCCGTGGTGACGGCGGCGGCGAAGCAGGCCCGCCGCGCCTGGATCCCCGAGGTCCGCGCCGCCGTGGACGGCGGCTCGCTGCAGGCGGCGGTCGCCGCCACGGTGGCATCCGCCGGGCTGGCCGTGATCCTGCACGAGGACGCCGTCCGGCCGCTGCGCCGGGTGCTGGCCGACTGGCAGGAGAAAGTTGTTGGCGCGGACGACGGCGCGGCGCCGCGCGAGGTGCTGCTGATCGTGGGACCGGAGGGCGGGATCAGCCCGCGGGAGGTCACCCGGCTCTGTGATGCCGGGGCCGTGACCGCGCTGTTGGGGCACCACGTGCTGCGGTCCTCCACCGCCGGGCCCGCGGCCACCGTGCTGGCCAGCGACATCCTGGGCCGCTGGTAGCGGCTACCCGGCAGGCTGCTTAGCTGTGTTTTAGGTGGTCAATTAGCCGGGCTATTTGACGGTGCTATTGGACCGGGCTATTTAACCGTGAAGCCGCGGGTGTCGACGTTGAGGTCGGTGGCCTTGCCGTTCGCGTCCACCTGGGAGACCCGCGCCTCGTAACTGCCCGGTCCCAAGTTCAGGGTGAAGCTGAACAGCCCCGACTGCTGCGCGTCTGCCGCCGCGGTCATCATGCCGCTCTGGTACGGGGTCTTGGCGGTGCCGTCGACCTTCTGGATCTCCCAGCGGAGCTTCCCGCCCGGCGAGGTGCTGCGGCCGGAGATCTTTACCGCGCCGTCGGCCACGGTGGTGCCCTCCTGCGGGTCGATGATCCACACCGGCGCCACCATGCCGGCGCTGCGGGAGGTGGGTGCGCCCAGCCGGACCCGGTTGAACGCGACGTAGTCGGTGTGGCCGTCCACAAGGATGACCACCTGGATCTGCTGCCCGGAGTCCGTCAGCCCGGCGCTGGCCGCGGCGGCGGTGGCCGTGTAGACCAGCTGCTGGATGGCGCGCTCGGCCATGTCGGCGTCGAGGTTGCTGTTGAACGCGTCGGAGGACACGTCCACCGTGATGGTGTTCTTGCCGGAGATCGACGTGGCGAGCTTGCGCGGATTCTGCCACGGGGTGAAGAAGTCAGGGTCCAGCGGCTTCTGGGACATCATCACCCGCAACGCGCGGGTCACGGGGTTGTCGTCCTCGGAGACGTCCCGGAATTCGCGGTAGAGGAAGACGTTGTTGTTGCTGCGGCCGATCCAGTACACCGGGGCCTTGTTGGAGGCCTGCGCGGATTCCAGCGGGGCGCTCGTGGCGGTGGTCCCGTCCGCGGGTCCCGGCACCGTCTGGGTGGGGGAGCCGGCGTCGGTGATGTCCTGCCGGGGGTTGGCGACGCAACCGGAGAGCACCAGGGAAGCGGGCAGCACGAACAGCAGCAGGCCGCGGCGCATGCGCCGTGCCGCCGTCGCGGTCCTCGTGCCCTGACTGCTGGCGCCCTTGATGCCGATTGCGGTGCTCCCTCTCGCGGTGGTCGTTGATGTGCGGGCCGTCGCCGGCCGGGACCGATAGGCCCAATCCAGCATGGCACAGGGGAAGTGCACGCCGGCGGGGAAGCGGGGCACCCGAACAAACTGCAACGGGAACGATATGAGGCCGATATGAAGTTGATACCTAAAGCCGGCTAACCGCTGCCGCCACGGCGTCGACGGGACGTCGAAAAGGGCGTCGGGCGGGCCACCGGAAGGCGCCGTGGAAGCGGCCGGTGGCGACGGCGGCCCGGCGTTGGGGCGCCCCGTCCGGCCGGGCTTGGAGCGCGGCACGGCGGCGGTCTCCTGACGTAAGATGGGAGGACCGCCGGACCCGGCGACGCCGCACCTCACGGCGGCGAGACGGGAGCGGCGGCGACGGAGCATATTCGAGCTGGAGGGAACCAGAGGCCCGCGGGCCATCACCATGACTGAAGCAGCCAACGGCAAGGCCCGGACCACCGCGGGCGAACGCACCACCGGGGAATTTCCCCACTCCATCCCAGGCGTGCGGACGGAGGTCGTGGTCTTCGAGAACTCGGGCCAGATGGTGCAGTCGCTGGGCAGCCACGACGAGGCGCTGCGCTTCATCGAATCCCAGTACCCCGGCGTCGACTTCCACGTCCGCGGCAACGAACTCTCCATCAGCGGCCCGCCGGCGGACGTCCCCCGGATCATGCGGCTCCTGAACGAGGTGCGCGGCCTGGTGGCCCGCGGCACGGTCATCACCCCGGCCGTCCTGCAGCAGCTCGTCTCCATGCTCCGCAGCCAGTCGCTGCAGAACCCGGTGGAGGTGCTGACCACCAACATCCTCTCCAGCCGCGGCAAGACCATCCGGCCCAAGACGCTGAACCAGAAGAACTACGTGGACGCCATCGACGCGAACACCGTGATCTTCGGCATCGGTCCCGCCGGCACGGGCAAGACCTACCTGGCCATGGCCAAGGCCGTGCAGGCGCTGCAGCAGAAGGAAGTCAGCCGGATCATCCTCACCCGCCCCGCCGTCGAGGCCGGTGAGCGGCTCGGCTTCCTGCCCGGAACGCTGAGCGACAAGATCGATCCCTACCTGCGGCCGCTCTACGACGCGCTGCACGACATGATGGACCCGGAGTCCATCCCCCGCCTGATGGCCGCGGGCACCATCGAGGTGGCCCCGCTGGCCTACATGCGCGGCCGGACCCTGAACGACGCCTTCATCATCCTGGACGAGGCCCAGAACACGACGCCGGAGCAGATGAAGATGTTCCTCACCCGCCTGGGCTTCGGCTCCAAGATGGTGGTCACCGGCGACATCACCCAGGTGGACCTGCCGTTCGGTACCCGGTCCGGCCTGCGGATCGTCGAGGACATCCTGCAGGGCATCGAGGACGTCAACTTTTCCGTCCTGGACGCCGCCGACGTCGTCCGGCACCGGCTGGTGGGCGACATCGTCAACGCCTACAGCGTCTGGGACGAAACACAACGAAACCGGGTCAAGCACTCCGTCGCCCGGGACAACCGGGGAGAACACGCATGAGCATCGAGGTCAACAACGAATCCGGCATCGCCGTCGACGAGGCCGAATTGGTGGCGCTGGCCCGATACGTCTTCGAACGGCTCTTCATCCACCCGCAGGCGGAGCTGTCCATCCTGCTGGTGGACGAGCCCGCGATGGAAAAGCTGCACATCGAACTGATGGACGAGCCTGGTTCCACCGACGTCCTCTCCGTCCCGATGGACGAGCTGACCCCCGGCACCCCGGACAAGCCCACCCCGCAGGGCATGCTCGGTGACATCGCCATCTGCCCGCAGGTCGCCGAGATCCAGGCCCAGAACGCCGGCCACTCCACCCAGGACGAGATGCTGCTCCTCACCACGCACGGCATCCTGCACCTGCTCGGCTTCGACCACGCCGAGCCGGAGGAGAAGGAAGAGATGTTCGGCCTGCAGCGCGAACTCCTCTCCGGCTTCACCGGCCGGGAAGCCCCGGCAGAGACGATTCAGTGACCCCACTGATCCTGGCCGGCATGTCGCTGGTCTTCCTGAGTTTTGCCGCGCTTTTGACAGCGGCCGAGGCAGCCTTCAACTACCTCCCTCGGCACGACGCCGAGGCGGCGGTGCTTAACAGCCGCGGCACCGCCCTCAAACGGATCCTCGCCCAGCCGGTGGCGCACATGCGCGCCCTGCGGTTCTGGCGGATCTGGTTCGAGATGGCCTCCGCGGTGGCCGTGACCGTGCTGCTGCACAGCGTGCTGGATAACGTCTGGCTGGCCGGCCTGATCGCCACCGGCATCATGGCGATCCTCGGCTTCGTGATCGTGGGGGTTTCCCCGCGCCAGCTGGGCCGCGTGCACTCCGCCGGGCTGGTGCGTTTCTCCGCCCCGCTGATCCGTTGGCTCTGCTGGGTGCTCGGCCCCATCCCGGGCTGGCTGGTCACCCTCGGCAGCGCCGTCGCCCCCGGCGCCCCGGCGGACAATGAGGCGTTCTTCAGCGAAGAGGAGTTCCGCGAACTCGTCGAACGCGCCAGCGAATCCGAGGTGATCGAGAACGACGAGGCGGAACTGATCCAGTCCGTCTTCGACTTCGGCGACACCCTGGTCCGCGCCGTGATGGTGCCCCGCACGGACATCCTCACCATCGATTCCGGCTCCAGCCTGCACCGCGCCATGTCCCTGTTCCTCCGCTCCGGCTATTCCCGGATCCCGGTGATCGGCGAGAGCACCGACCAGGTCCTCGGCATCGTCTACCTCAAGGACGTCGCCGCCGTGATCCACAACCTGGAACCCGGCGTCGAACCGCCCGCGGTGGACGCCCTCGCCCGCGAGGTGCGCTACGTTCCCGACTCCAAGCCCGTCAGCGAACTGCTGCGCGAGCTGCAGAAGGAATCCACCCACGTGGCCATCGTCATCGACGAATACGGCGGCACCGCCGGCCTGGTCACCCTGGAGGACCTGATCGAGGAACTCGTCGGCGAGATCGTCGACGAATACGACACGGAGTCCGCCGAGGCCGTCGAGCTGGGCGACGGCACCTACCGGGTGAGCGCCAAGATGAGCATCGACGACCTGGGCGAGCTCTTCGACCTGGAGCTCGACGACGACGAGGTGGACACCGTGGGCGGCCTGCTCGCGAAGGCCCTGGGCCGGGTCCCGATCGTGGGAAGCACCGTCACGGTCGACGGCGTGACCCTCCGCGCCGACCGGCTCGAGGGCCGCCGGAACCGCGTCAGCCACGTCATTGCGGCGGCAGCGCCAAAGGAAGACACTGACCTTGGAGAGCTACTCGACGAGGCCGACACAATGCAACAGGGAGTTCCACGTGAGCAAGCAGAATAAGTCCGACGGCGGAGCGCCCTACGGCGGGTACCGGGCCGGGTTCGCGGTGCTGGTGGGACGCCCCAACGCCGGAAAGTCCACCCTGACCAACGCCCTGGTGGGGCAGAAGGTGGCCATCACCTCCGCCAAGCCGCAGACCACCCGGCACACGATCCGCGGGATCGTGCACCGCGAGGACTCGCAGTTGGTCCTGGTGGACACTCCGGGCCTGCACCGGCCCCGCACCCTGCTCGGCAAGCGCCTGAACGAACTCGTGGCGGACACCCTGGCCGAGGTCGATGCGATCGGTTTCTGCCTCCCGGCGAACGAGAAGATCGGCCCCGGCGACAAGTTCATCGCCGCCCAGCTGGCCGCCCTCGGCCGCAAACCCGTGATCGCGCTGGTCACGAAGGCGGACACGGTGGACCGGCAGGCCCTCACCGAGCAGCTGCTCGCCGTCGCCGCCCTGGGCCGGGAGGTCCTCGGGGAGGAGGGCTGGAAGGGCATCGTCCCCGTCTCCGCCGCGGACGGTTTCCAGGTGGACACGGTCGCCGATGTGCTGATCAGCCACATGCCGCCGTCGCCCCCGCTCTACCCGGACGGCCACCTCACGGACGAGCCCGAGGCCGTGATGATCGCCGAACTGATCCGTGAGGCCGCGCTCGAGGGCGTCCGTGACGAGCTGCCGCACTCCCTGGCCGTCGTCGTGGAGGAAATCGTGCCGCGCGAGGACCGTCCCGAGGACCGTCCTTTCCTGGATGTCCGGGTCAACCTGTACGTCGAACGGCCCTCGCAGAAGGCCATCATCATCGGCAAGGGCGGCGCCCGGCTCCGGGAAGTCGGCACCAACGCGCGAAAGGGCATCGAGGCGCTGCTGGGCGCGCGGATCTACCTGGACCTGCACGTGAAGGTCGCCAAGGATTGGCAGCGGGACCCGAAGCAGCTGGTGAAGCTGGGCTTCTGACCCTCCCGGCCGGCCCCAACCCGCGCAGGGCGGGGGCCGGTCACAGCTTTTCCGCCGCGGGGCACTAAAATGGGTAGACCCACTCCGCGACGGAAGGCACCATCCGTGGTTCGACCCCGTGACAACCGTTCAGACGGGACCGTTCCACCGGCCCGGTCAGGCGCCGCTGCCCGGCACGCGGATGACCCCTCCGTCGGGCCCGCCCGGCACCTGGGCGCAACGCACCGGACCCCCACCTGGCTGAAGGCCACCACCATCGTGATCTCCGTACTCCTGGTGGGCGTGATCGCGTTCGGGTCCTACTGGTTCATCCGGCTGCAGGGGAACATCAGCAAGCAGGCCCTCGGCGCCGGCAACGGCCGCACCGAGGACGCCGTCAACGAGGCAACGGACAGGATGCAGATCCTGATCCTGGGCTCGGACACCCGCGACGGCAAGAACTCCGAGTACGGCAGCGCCGAGGACTCCGCCGGCTACGGTCACTCCGACGTGATGATGATGATGGACATCTCCGCGGACAACAAGCGCGTCAGCGTCATCAGCTTCCCCCGCGACCTCCTGGTGGACATCCCCAAGTGCGTGGACCAGAAGACCAAGAAGGAATACCCGGCCCAGCGCCAGGCCATGATCAACTCGGCGATGTCCGAGGCGGGCATCGGCTGCGCGGTGGACACCGTCAACAAGCTCACCGGCCTCGAGATCGACCACTTCATGATGGCCGACTTCAACTCCGTCAAGGAACTCTCCAACACCGTCGGCGGCGTGGACGTCTGCGTCAGCGACGCCGTCTACGATCCCGATTCAGGCCTGCGGCTGCCCAAGGGCACCTCCAAGGTCCAGGGCGAGCAGGCCCTCTCCTTCGTCCGGACCCGGCACGCGTTCGGCGACGGCGGCGACCTCGGCCGGATCAAGGCCCAGCAGGGCTTCCTCTCCTCCCTGGTCCGCAAGATCAAGGATGACGGCACCCTGACGAACCCGGGCCGAATGCTCGGCATCGCGGACGCCATCACCAAAAACCTCACGGTGGACGATGGACTGGCGTCCGTGCCCACCCTGCTCACCGTCGGCAACCGGCTGAAGAACATCGACATCAGCAAGGTCGCCTTCGTTGCCACCCCCACAGAACCGGCCGTCTCGGACAGCAACCGCCTGCAACTGGCCGAACCCGCGGCGTCCCAGCTCTTCGCCGCACTCCGCAGCGACGTGGACCTGACCGACCCGAAGGCCCCGGCCTCGGCCGCCCCCACCGCGGGGGCCAGCGACGCGGCGTCGTCCGCTCCCGCACCGGCCGCCACGAGCGCAGCCGCCTACAACAAGGCCGCGCAGCCGGTCACGGTCGCCAACGGCAGCTCCAACGCGGCCAACGCCGCGAAGGCGGTGGCCGCCTTGAACGCCGCCGGTTTCACCCAGACCGCTCAGTTCACCGCGCCCGCCGTCGCGTCCACCGCCGTGTACTACGGCGGGAACTTCGCGGACGTCGCCGCGGACGTCGCCGCCCTGCTGGGCGTCCCGTCCTCCAAGGTCCTCCCCGCGGCGAACGTCACCGGCGTCCAGGCCTACCTCGGGGCCGACTACGCGGCCGGCGCGCAACCGTCCACCTCCGCGTCCGCGCAGCTGCCGCCGGACATCGTGAACCAGACGGCCGGCGACACGGTCTGCCAGCAGGTCAACCCCGCCATGATCGTCCGCTGACCGGACGGTCACGGCAGGTACGCAGGAGGCCCGGGCGTCAAAGCCCGGGCCTCCTCGTGTATCGACGTGCCTGTCAGGTCACCAGATGCTGACGCGCTCCGCGGGGGCGAGCCACATGCCGTCCCGTTCCGTGGTCCCGAACGCCTCGTGGAAGGCGTCCAGGTTCCGGGCGATCTCGTTGGTGCGGAACTCGTTGGGGGAGTGCGGGTCGGTCGCGAGCCGCTTGATGGCCTCCTCGCTGCGGATCACCTGGCGCCAGACCGCCGCCCAGGATGCGAAGAACCGCTGTGCCCCGGTCAGGCCGTCCAGCACGGGGGCCTCCTGACCGTTGAGGCTGATCAGGTAGGCCTTATAGGCGATGGTCAGGCCACCGAGGTCGCCGATGTTCTCGCCGAGGGTCAGCTTGCCGTTGACGTGCCGGCCGGAGGCCTCGGCGGGGGAGAGGGCGTCGAACTGGGCCACCAGCTTCGAGGTGAGGGCCTCGAACGCGCCCCGGTCCGCCTCGGTCCACCAGTTGCGCAGCAGGCCGTCGCCGTCGTACTGGGAGCCCTGGTCGTCGAAGCCGTGGCCGATCTCGTGCCCGATCACCGCGCCGATGCCGCCGTAGTTGACGGCGTCGTCCGCGTCTGCGGTAAAGAACGGCGGCTGCAGGATCGCGGCCGGGAAGACGATCTCGTTCAGCAGCGGGTGGTAGTAGGCGTTGACCGTCTGCGGGGTCATCAGCCACTTCTCCCGGTCCACTGGCTTGCCCACCTCGTCCAGGTGCCGGTCGACGTCGGCGTTGTGTGCGCGCTCCACGTTGCCGAGCAGGTCGTCCTTGTCGATCACGACGGCGGAGTAGTCGATCCACTTCTCCGGGTAGCCGATCTTGGGCCGGAAGGCGTCCAGCTTCTTCAGCGCCTCCTGCTTGGTGTCCTCGCCCATCCAGGACAGGCCGGTGATGGATTCGCGGTACGCCTCGATCAGGTTCCCCACGAGGACCCGCATGCGTTCCTTGTGCGACTCCGGGAAGTGCCGGGCCACGTAGATCTGCCCCACGGCCTCACCAAGGGCGGCCTCGACGACGGCGACGCCGCGCTTCCAGCGGTCACGGTTGCGCGGAGTGCCGCTGAGGGTGGTGCCGTAGAACGCGAAGTTGGCGTCCACGAACGCCGACGACAGATACGGGGCTGCGGCGCTGACGACGCGCATCGCCAGCCACTCCTGCCAGGTGCCCAGCGGCACCGTCTCCAGCAGCGACGCCGCGCCGGTGAAGAAGTCGGGGGTGCTGACCACCAGCTCGGCGCGCTTGTCCTCGTCGATGCCGGCGGCGTCGAACCAGTCGTTCATGAGCGGGAAAAGCCCGGCCACCTCGTCGGCGGTCTTGAGGTTGTAGGTCTTCTGCGGATCGCGCAGGGACACCTTGTCCCAGTGGTGGGACGCCAGGGCCGTTTCCAGTTCCACCACGCGCCCCGCGGCGGCCTCCGCGTCGGCGACGCCGGCCAGTTGCAGCATGGTGCGCACGTGCTCCCGGTAGGAGGTGACCGTGGCGGCGAACTGTTCTTCCCGGTAGTACGACTCATCCGGGAGGCCCAGGCCAGCCTGCCCGGTGTAGAGCAGGATCCGGTCCGGGTTCCCGGCATCGGGAGCCGGGTAGATGTAGAACAGTCCGGACACGTCGGCACGGAACAGGCGGCCGGCCAGCCGCAGCAGCTCGGCGACGGACTCGGTGGCGGCGACTTCGGCCAGCCGCTCCCGGATCGGTTCGGCGCCCTTGGCCTCCGCGGCGTCCTCGTCCATGAAGCTGTTGTAGAGGTCGCCGATCTTGCGTTCGATGCCGCTGGCCTCCGTGCCCCGGCCGCCGGCGGCCAGGATGATCTCCTGCACCGCGAGCTCCGCGCCGTCGCGGAGGGCGGTGAAGGCACCGTCCAGCGGCCGGTCATCGGGGATGGTGGCGGACTTCAGCCAGGCGCCGTTGAAGTGGCGGTACAGGTCATCCTGCGGCCGGACGGCGGCGTCGATGGTGGACTGGTCAATCCCGGAAAGCGGCACTGCGGCTCCTTCTGTTCAGGCGCCGCCGCGGGCGTGATGACCGGGCCGGCGTCTGCATGGTGGACGTTGCTGGGGGTATCGCTCCTTCATCTTACGCACCGTGTTATCGTGAAAATGTGCGTGCAGAACTGCTTCTTCTTAGCTGCCGCGGCGGGGCCTCAGACGCGATCTAGCGCAAGGCCAAACCTCGCTGCGGAGTTTGTGTTGCCCGGCCACCCTTTCATCAGGAATCACAGAAAAGGCCCCGATAAGTAATGCGAAACGCACAGCAGCCCTCAGGTATGCCGGTCCACCGCTACGTCCCGTTTCAGGACCTGATCACGGTCGAACTGCCGGACCGGACCTGGCCGGACAAGGTCATCACCACGGCCCCGCGCTGGTGCGCCGTGGATCTCCGCGACGGCAACCAGGCCCTGATCGATCCCATGAGCCCGGCCCGCAAGATGAAGATGTTCGACCTGCTGGTCCGGATGGGCTACAAGGAAATCGAGGTCGGCTTTCCGTCGGCCTCGCAGACGGACTTCGACTTCGTCCGCCAGCTCATCGAGGGCAACCACATCCCGGACGATGTCACCATCCAGGTCCTGACCCAGGCCCGCGAGCACCTGATCGAGCGGACCTACGAATCCCTGGTCGGCGCCAAGCAGGCGATCGTGCACCTGTACAACTCGACGTCGGTCCTGCAGCGCCGCGTCGTGTTCAACCAGGACGAGGACGGCATCCTGGACATCGCCCTGCAGGGTGCCCGGCTGTGCAAAAAGTACGAGGAAACCCTCGCCGACACGCACATCACCTACGAGTACTCGCCCGAATCGTTCACCGGCACCGAGCTGGAATACGCCGTGCGCGTCTGCAACGCCGTCGCCGACGTCTTCGAAGCCTCCGCGGACCGCCAGGTGATCATCAACCTGCCCGCGACCGTCGAGATGGCCACGCCCAACGTCTTCGCCGACTCGATCGAGTGGATGAGCCGCCACCTGCACCCGCGCGAGGGGATCATCCTCTCCCTGCACCCGCACAACGACCGCGGCACCGGCGTCGCCGCCGCCGAACTGGGCTACCTGGCCGGCGCGGACCGGATTGAGGGCTGCCTGTTCGGCAACGGTGAGCGGACCGGCAACGTTGACCTTGTGACCCTGGGCCTGAACATGTTTGTCCAGGGCATCGACCCGATGATCGACTTCTCCGACATCGACGAGGTCCGCCGCACGGTCGAATACTGCAACCAGCTGCCGGTGGCCGAGCGCACCCCGTACGGCGGAGACCTGGTCTTCACCGCCTTCTCCGGTTCCCACCAGGACGCTATTAAGAAGGGCCTGGAGGCCCTGGAGCGCGACGCCGCCGCCGCCGGCAAGGACGTGGCCGACTACGAATGGCAGGTCCCGTACCTGCCGGTCGACCCGAAGGACCTGGGCCGCAGCTACGAGGCCGTGATCCGGGTGAACTCGCAGTCCGGCAAGGGCGGCGTGGCCTACCTGCTGAAGAACGAGCACAACCTGGACCTGCCGCGCCGGGCCCAGATCGAGTTCTCCGGCGTCATCCAGCGCCGCACCGACGCCGTGGGCGGCGAAGTCAGCGGCGCCCAGCTGTGGCAGGTGTTCCAGGATGAGTACCTGCCCTCCTCGGCCGCCGAGGGCCAGTGGGGCCGCTACGCGCTCGGCGCGGTCAGCACCGAATCCGACGAGGACGGCACCATGACCCTCACCGCCGCGCTGAAGGTCGACGGGAAGCCCCTGCGGCGCACCGGCACCGGCAACGGCCCGATCGCCGCGCTGCTGAGCATCCTCCGCGAAGACGGCGTCGACGTCCGCGTCCTGGACTACAGCGAGCACGCCCTGTCCGAGGGCGGCAGCGCCCAAGCCGCCGCGTATGTCGAATGCGCCGTCGGCGAGCGGGTCCTCTGGGGCGTGGGCATCGATGCCAACACCTCGATGGCCTCGCTGAAGGCCGTCATCTCCGCCGTCAACCGCGCCATCCGGGACGCCCGCGGCTAACTGCACCAGCCCGCCAGCCCTGCGGCTGCGCCGTCGGAAACTCTCCGGCGGCGCAGCGCTGTTTCCGCGGGCGGACGGCCCGTGGCGGCGATTACGCGAAGTCAGTGCGAAGATAAAACTGTGGCTCAACCATCCTCCTACGCCGCGCGCGCCTACCGGGACGACGCCGTCGTCCTGCGCACCCATAAGCTCGGCGAGGCCGACCGCATCATCACGCTGCTGACCAAGCACCACGGCCAGGTCCGCGCCGTCGCCAAGGGGGTCCGCCGCACCAGCAGCCGGTTCGGGGCCCGGCTGGAACCCTTCATGGTCGCGGACCTGCAGCTGATCTCGGGCCGCACCCTGGACGTGGTCACCCAGGCCGTCGCGAAGGGCGCCTACGGGACCGGCATCGCGGCCGACTACGGCCGCTATACGGTGGCCGCGGCGATGACGGAAACGGCCGAGAAGCTCACCGACGTCGACGGCGAGGCCGGCACCGCGCAGTACAACCTGCTGGTCGGGGCGCTGGCGTCGCTGAGCCGCGGCGACCACGCCTCGGAACTGATCCTCGATTCCTACCTGCTCCGCGCGCTATCCACCGGCGGCTGGGCCCCCAGCTTCACCGACTGCGCCCGCTGCGGGGCGCCGGGCCCGCACACGGCCTTCTCGGCACCCCTGGGCGGGATGGTCTGCCCGGCCTGCCGCCCGCCCGGATCGCCCGCGCCGGCGCCGGAAACCGTCGTCCTCCTCGGCGCCCTGCTGACCGGAAACTGGACTGCCGCGGACGCGTCCGTGGCCGTCCACCGCCGTGAGGCGGCCGGCCTGGTGGCCAGTTACCTGCAGTGGCACCTGGAGCGTGTCCTCAAATCCCTCAAGCATGTGGAGCGAACCTGACCGTGGCCCTCGGCAAGAAGAAAACCCCCACCCCGCAGCGCACCACCCCCGTGGTGGCCCCTTACCCGCACCCCTCCGGCGCGGTGCCGCCGGCCATTCCGGCCGAGCTGGTGCCGCAGCACGTCGCGATCGTCATGGACGGCAACGGCCGTTGGGCCAACCAGCGCGGACTGCCGCGGATCGAGGGGCACAAGGCGGGGGAGCCGGCGCTGCTGGACGTGGTGGCCGGGGCGATCGAGCTCGGCATCAAGCACCTGAGCGTGTACGCCTTCTCCACCGAGAACTGGCGGCGTTCCCCGGAAGAGGTGCGCTTCCTGATGGGATTTAACAAGGATGTGCTGCGTCGCCAGCGCAACCAGATGAATGAGTGGGGCGTGCGGATCCGCTGGTCCGGCCGGCGGCCGCGCCTGTGGGGCTCGGTCATCAAGGAGCTGGAGGAGGCCGAGGAGTTCACCCGCGGTAACAGCACCTGCACCCTGAACATGTGTGTTAACTACGGCGGCCGCGCGGAGATCGCCGACGCCGTCTCGGCGATCGCCGAGGAGGTGGCCGCCGGCCGGCTGAAGCCCTCGGCTATCTCCGAGAAGACCATCCAGAAGTACCTCGACGAGCCCGACCTGCCGGACGTTGACCTGTTCCTTCGCAGCTCCGGCGAGCAGCGCCTGTCCAACTTCCTGCTCTGGCAGTCCGCCTACGCCGAGTTCGTCTTCCTGGACACGCTCTGGCCGGACGTGGACCGCCGGACCCTGTGGGAGGCCGTGGAGATCTACGCCCGGCGTGACCGTCGCTACGGCGGTGCCGTGGACGCCGCGGCTCAGCCGGCGCCGCCCTCCTCAGGGGCGTAGGCCGTCATCCAGCGGGCCAGCCGGGCGTAGGCGTCCGCCCGGACGCCGGGGGCGGAGAGGAAGACGTCGTGCAGTGCGCCGTCGATCCTCTCCAGCGTGACGGTCCGCCCGAGGCTCAGGGCGCGCAGGGCGATGGTGTTCACGTCCAGCACGGCGTCGGTGCGGCGCATGGATTCCTTCCAGAACATGCCGTTGGCGCTCGCCCCGGAGATCAGGACCAGGATGGGCACGTCGATGTTCAGGCCCCGTGCCACCCGGGTCTGCCCGGACAGGACGGCGCTGAGCCAGCCGGCCCGCACTGGAAAGGCATGCGGCGGCCGGTAGGCGTCGTCGAGCAGCCACTCGCCCTCGGCGGCGCTGCTGATGCTGCGCCAGTAGAACGGCCGCGCCGGCAGCCGGATCACGGACTCGGGCCGGAACCGGGCGAGGGGTTCCACCATGGTTCGGGCCGCGCGGCGGAGGGCGGGGGTGCCGTGCATCTCCAGCCACGGGCTGTCCAACACCAGCTGCGCGGCGTTTCCCGGGTGGCGGCTGGCCCACAGCGCCGCGATCAGGCCGCCGGTGGAGTGGCCCATCAGCGTGACCGGGTACCGGCCGCCCGCCCCCATCGACCGGACGATCGCGATGGCCGTCGTGATCTCGGCGTCGTAGTCGGCCAGGTCCGCCACGTAGCCGCCGTGGGTGCCCGGCCGCAGGCTGCGTCCGTGGTTGTGCATGTCCAGGGCGAAAAAGTCGAAACCGTGCCCGGTCCAGAATTCCGCGAGCTCCTCGTTGAAGAAGTAGTCGCTCCAGCCGTGTAGGAACAGTACCGCCCGGCGCGGCCGCCGGCCTGCGCCCAGGGAGGGGACGTGACGGACCAGCGTGGCTTCGCGTTCGACGCCGTCCGGGCCGGCCGCGGTGAAAGTGCACGCGGCGAAATCCTCGCCCAGGATGTCCTGCTGCCACTGCAGCCCCTCGTCGGCCACCGTCCGTCCTCCCTGCGCTGGATGTCTGCCTAGGCCACGGCCGCCGCGGCGGCGCGCCCGGCGGCCCGCCCGGAGAACAGGCACCCGCCCAGGAACGTCCCCTCCAGGGCGCGGTAGCCGTGAATGCCGCCGCCGCCGAAACCGGCCGCCTCGCCGGCGGCGTACAGCCCGTCCACCGGGGCGCCGGACGCGTCCAGGACCCGGGACTGCAGGTCGGTCCGGATCCCGCCCAGGCTCTTGCGGGTCAGGACCGAGAGCCGGACGGCCAGCAGCGGGCCGTGCCGCGGATCGAGCAACGGGTGCGGCGGTGCCACGCGCATGAGCTTGTCCGTGGCGAAGCGGCGGGCGGCGCGGATGGCGGCCAGCTGCGGGTCCTTGCCCAATCCGCTGGCGAACTGGCGGTCGCGGGCCCGGATGGTGCGCTCGAGTCCATCCGCGTCGATCAGTCCGCCGCCGGCCAGCTCATTCATCCGCCCGGCCAGTTCCCGCGGGGTGCCGGCCTGCAGGAAGTCGACCCCGCGGTCCAGGAACCGCTGCAGGGGGTTGTCCGGGGAGGGCCGCCGCCGGGTGGCCAGCAGGCGCAGGTCCTTGCCGGTGAGGTCAGGGTTTTGTTCCGAGCCGGAGAGGGCGAATTCCTTCAGCGCGATGCTGCGGTTCAGCACGAACCAGGAGTGGGCGTACCCGGTGCCCAGGATGTGCCGGAGCGCGCCCAAGGAGTCGAAACCCGGGAACAGCGGAGCCGGCAGCGTCCGTCCGGTCGCATCAAGCCAGAGCGCGGACGGGCCGGGCAGGATGCGGATGCCGTGCCGGGGCCAGACGGGAGAGTGGTTGTGGATGCCCTCGGGGTAGTGCCACATCCGGTCGCCGTTGACCAGGGTTCCGCCGGCCCGGGACACTGCCCCCAGGAACTCTCCATCCACGGAGGCCGGCACCCCGGAGAGCATCTCCGCCGGGGCGTTTCCGCCCGGCCACTGGGCGCGTACGGCCGAGTGGTTGCCGCCGGTTCCGCCGCTCGTGACGATCACCGCCGCCGCGGAGGCCTCGAAGCTGCCCGCCTCTTCCCGGGAGGACTGTTCGCCGCGGGCGGCGGTGCTCGGTGCGAGCACGGAGCCGTGCACCCCGGTGACCCGGCCCGCCGTCGTCGTCAGCCCGGTGGCACGGTGCCGGAAATGGAAGCTCACCCGCCCGGCGGCCTGGCCCTCCCGGAGCTTGGCCAGGAATGGTGCCACGATTGCGGGGCCGGTACCCCAGGCGACGTGGAAGCGGGGCACCGTGTTGCCGTGGCCGTCAGGTCCGTAGCCGCCGCGTTCGGCCCACTGCACGAGCGGGAACAGTCCGACGCCGAGGGCGGCCAGCCAGGAGCGCTTCTCACCGGCGGCGAAGTCCACGTACGCCTCGGCCCACTGCCGGGCGGAGGCGTCCTCCTCGCGGTCGAAGCCGGCCGACGCTAACCAGTCGGCGAGGGCCAGCTCGGCGCTGTCCCGGACGCCCAGGCGGCGTTGTTCCGGGGTGTTGACCAGGAAAAGCCCGCCGAAGGACCAATGGGCCTGGCCGCCCGCGGAGGCCTCGGGTTCCTGGTCCAGCACCGCCACCCGGCGTCCCGCCGCGTACGCCTGGGACGCGGCGACCAGCCCGGCCAGGCCGGCGCCCACCACCAGCACGTCCGCCTCAATCCGGGCGGGGGAGGGGGAGCCCGGGGAGCGGGCGGGGACTGCTTCATCGCGGGTCATGGCATCATGCTAGCGCCCGGCCCGGGACACCCGCCCGCGCCGGTTGGCTTTGTCGCGCCGGACCCGGAAAACTAGGACCATGCGCCTTTACCCCACCTTCTTCCGGCTTGCCTTCTCCTGGATGGACGCCGAGCGTGCCCACAAGATCGGCTTTCAGGGCATCCGCCTCGCCCACCGCTGCGGTGCGGGCCGGCTGCTGCAGCGGCTCACGGCACCGGCGCCGTCGCTGCGGACCGAGGCGTTCGGCCTGACCTTCCCTTCACCGTTCGGCCTGGCCGCCGGCTTCGACAAGGAGGGCCACGGCATCGAGGCCCTCACGGACCTGGGCTTCGGCCACATCGAGGTGGGCACCATCACCGGCCAGGCCCAGCCCGGGAACCCGTCGCCGCGGCTGTTCCGCCTGATCGAGGACCGCGCCGTGATCAACCGGATGGGCTTCAACAACGACGGCGCCGCCGCCGTCGCTCCCCGTCTCCGTGCCGCACGCGCCGCGCTGCAGCGCCGCTACCGGACCGTGCGGCCGGTGATCGGCATCAACATCGGCAAGAGCAAGGTGGTGGAGCTCGAGGACGCTGTCGCGGACTACCTCATCAGCGCGCGCAGCCTGGCGCCGGCCGCGGACTACCTGGTGGTCAACGTCAGTTCCCCCAACACCCCCGGCCTGCGGCTGCTGCAGGACGTCGGGACCCTGCGCCCGCTGCTGACCGCCGTGGGGGAAGCGGCCGACGCCGCCGCCGGACGGCACGTTCCGCTGCTGGTCAAGATCGCCCCGGACCTCAGCGACGAGGACATCGACGACGTTGCCCGGCTGGCGCTGGACCTGAAGCTCGACGGCATCATCGCCACCAACACCACCATCGGGCGGACGGGGCTGGCCTCCGACCCGGATGCCGTGGAGTCCTGCGGGGCCGGGGGTCTCTCCGGCGCGCCGCTGAAGAAGCGGTCCCTGGAGGTCCTGGCCCGGCTGAAGGCGGCGACCGGCGGCGCGCTGACCCTTGTCTCGGTGGGCGGGGTGGAATCGGGCGAGGACGTGCGCGCCCGGCTCGAGGCCGGCGCCACCCTGGTCCAGGGGTACACCGCGTTCCTCTATGAGGGGCCGTTCTGGGCGGCGCGGATCAACCGGTATCTGGCCAAGCACCCCGTCCGTCGCTAGGCGAAGAGCCCCCGCGGGACACGCGACGCCCACCCGGGCGGCAGCACCCACAGATGCGAAAGACCCCCGGCAGCGAGGCTGCCGGGGGTTTTTAGTGGGCGGGTGGTGGGGTCAGGCCGGGTACTCGCCGCGGCCGACCTGGGGCTTGGGCATGCGCAGGCGGCGGAACTGCAGCGAACGCATCGAGCCGTACCAGACCGTGCCGCGTTCGACGTCGCCGAACTTCTCCGTCAGGCGCTTCTTCAGCTTCCGCGACAGGAAGAAGACGTCGACGAAGACGGCCAGGAACATCACCCAGAAGGCACCCAGGACGTAGATCATCTGCTCGCTGCTGGCGGGCACCAGCAGGGAAATAACCACGAAGACCAGCGCACCGAACATCAGGTATTCGCCCAGGCTGTAGCGGGCGTCCACGTAGTCACGGGCGAAGCGCTTCTGCGGGCCCTTGTCCCGGAGCGGGAGGAACTTCTCGTCGCCGGTATCCATGGCCTGGCGCATCTTCAGCCGCTGCTCGGCCACCGCGGTGCGCTCCGCCGCTCGCGAGGCCTTGCGGTCCTGCGGCACCAGGGGCCGCTTGCGGGCCGCTTCCTGCGCGCTGCGCTTCGGGGTGGGCGCGCCCTTGCCGGCGGTGGGGGTTCGAGCCGCGGCCACCCGCTGGTCAACTACATCCTGCGCCGAGGGCGCTTCCTTTTTCCGTCCAAACACCCCTACAGACTACCCTGCAGGGGTGCCGTTCCCGGCCCGATGACGCGGCGGCGGACGCGGGCACCGGGACGCGTGCCGGCGCCCGCACCGTGCCTACGGTGGGGCCTGTGGTGCTGTTTGAGGTGATCGGGGACACGGGTAGTGTTTTGGCCATGACTTCATCACCCGCGGGCACCCCGCAGCATTCAGCAGGCGGCAACACCCAGACCGTCGATACCGCAGCCCTCCGCCAGGCCGTCACCGAGGCCTTTGACGCCACCGTCGAGCAGCTCAAGGCACTCGTCGCGATCCCCGGCATCGCCTGGCCCAGCTTTGATCCCGCTCCCTTGAATGCCAGCGCCGACGCGGTGGCCGAGCTGGTCCGCGGCAGCGGCTTCGATGATGTGCGCATCCTGCGCTGCGACAAGGAGGACGGCACCCCGGGCGGACCCGCCGTCGTCGCACGCCGTCCCGCCGCGGCCGGCAAGCCAACCATCCTGCTTTATGCCCACCACGACGTCCAGCCCACCGGCGACCTCTCGCTCTGGGAGACCGAACCGTTCACCGCCGTCGAGCGGGACGGCCGGCTCTACGGCCGCGGCGCCGCGGACGACAAGGCCGGCATCCTGGCGCACGTCGCCGCCTATTCCGCGGTCAGCCGGGTGCTGGGGGAGGAGCTGGGCCTCGGCGTCACGTTCTTCTTCGAGGGGGAGGAGGAGGCCGGCTCGCCGACCTTCCGCGCATTCCTGGAAACCCACCAGGAACTGCTGCGCTCCGACGTGATCGTCGTTGCCGACTCCTCTAACTGGAAGGTCGGCATCCCCGCCCTGACCACCAGCCTCCGCGGCCTCGTGGATGGCACCATCGAGGTCAAGGTCCTGGACCACGCGGTGCACTCGGGCATGTTCGGCGGCCCCGTGCTCGACGCCCCCACCCTGCTCTCCCGCCTGATCGCCACCCTGCACGACGACGACGGCAGCGTCGCCATCGAGGGGCTGGTGGGCCGGGATGACGCCGCCGTGGACCTGACAGAGGAGGAATACCGCAAGGACGCGTCCGTGCTCGACGGCGTCAAGCTCGCCGGCACCGGCAGCATCGCCTCGCGCATGTGGACGAAACCCGCGCTGTCCATCATCGGCATCGACGCCCCCGCTGTGAACGTCGCCTCCAACACCCTGCTGCCGCGCGCCAAGGCCAAGTTCAGCCTCCGCCTGGCCCCGGGCCAGAACCCGGACGAGGCCATGGACGCGGTCCGCCGCCACGTGGAGGCCAACGCCCCGTTCGGCGCCCAGGTGGTCTTCACCCCGGGGGAGACCGGCAGCGCCTTCATGACCGACACCTCTTCCCCGGCGGCCCGGCTGGCGATGTGGGCCCTCGGCGAGGCCTGGGGCGTGCCGGCCGTCGAGACCGGCATCGGCGGGTCCATCCCGTTCATCGCGGACCTCACCGAGCTGTATCCGGACGTCCAGATCCTGGTTACCGGCGTCGAGGACCCGGACTCCCGCGCCCACAGCGCCAACGAGTCCCTTCACCTGGAGGACTTCCGGAACGCGATCATCGCCGAGGCGCTGCTCCTGGCCCGGCTGAACGCCGAGGGACTGGCCTGATACCGGCCCTTCGGGGAACATCCGGCGGACGCAGACGGTTATCCCAGGAGTTAGAGCTACAGCACTGATCGACGTAGCATGTAGCTATAGCCCATACCGTTAAAGCAGGGGCTGGCGCCGCCCGGGCGGCGCCGCTCCGACCGTCGTCAGAAGGTAGGCCATGAGCACTACAACCAATGAAACCAGCACCGACACCGCAGTCCAGGAGAGCCAGGAACTGGCCAGCCACGAGGTGCAGCTGACCGACGTCGCTGCCGGCAAGGTCCGCAGCCTGCTGGAACAGGAAGGCCGCACCGACCTGCGCCTCCGCGTCGCCGTGCAGCCGGGCGGCTGCTCCGGCCTGATCTACCAGCTCTACTTCGACGAGCGCCTCCTCGAGGGCGACGCCGTCCGCGACTACGACGGCGTCGAGGTCGTCGTAGACAAGATGAGCGTGCCGTACCTCAGCGGCGCGAGCATCGACTTCGAAGACACCATCTCGAAGCAGGGCTTCACGATCGATAACCCCAACGCCGGCGGCTCCTGCGCCTGCGGAGACTCCTTCCACTAAGGTCAATGGCCGGGCTTTCAGCCCGGCCATTGTTCCGTCCGGGGACCCTAACGCGGAAACCCCGAAAAAGGTGCCGGACCACGGCGCGGACATGTGGGCGAAAACTCCCAGGGAGCGGTAAGCTCTACACCGAGTAGTAAAACTTTTAGTGTGCCCGGATCGTTGTATGCGGCCGGGCGACAGCAACAAGTAGGAAGGGCCGTCTGTGAGTTCGCAGAACCGAACCGGCAGCCGACGCAAACAGATCACTTCGATCACTGGCTTGGCACTAGCCGGCGCGTTGGCTTTGACTGGATGTTCACCAGAGGTACAGAAAGGGTGGCTGCCGACCGAGCGCGGCACCACCAACCACACTGACCGCATCATGGACCTCTGGGTCAACTCATGGATTGCAGCCCTGGTCGTTGGCATCATCACCTGGGGCCTGATGATCTGGTGCATAGTCGCCTACCGGCGCCGCAAGGGCACCGTCGGGTTCCCCCGCCAGAACAGCTTCAACCTCCCGCTCGAGGTCTTCTACCTGACGATCCCGCTCTTCATGGTCCTGGTGTTCTTCTATTTCACCGACAGCGACCAGAAGGCAATCGACGACCGCAGCCAGCCTGCCGACGTCGTCGTCGACGTCCGCGGCAAGCAGTGGGCCTGGGACTTCAACTACAAGAAGGGTGACGTCGTCACCGAGGACGTCCACGAGGCCGGCGTCCAGGCGCACCTGACCGGCACCGACGTCGACAAGGAAAAGCTGCCGACGCTGTACCTGCCCGTCAACAAGTCCGTGGACCTGGAGCTGAACTCCCGCGACGTCATCCACTCCTTCTGGGTTCCCGCCTTCCTGCAGAAGCGCGACATGATCCCCGGCAAGACCAACTACATCCGGTTCACTCCCACCAAAGAGGGAACCTACGACGGCAAGTGTGCCGAGCTCTGTGGTGAGTACCACTCCGAAATGCTGTTCCGCGTGAAGGTCGTCTCCGAGTCGGAGTTCGCCGCCCACATGAACCAGCTCCGCCAGGACGGCAACACCGGCCTGCTCGGCGAAGAGTACGACCGCAACCCGGCCCCGACCGAGAACAAGTAAGGGGAGCGCGAAGTGGCAACAACCTACTCTCAGCCCTCCGGGATCCTTGAGGCTCCCGTAGTACCCAAATCCAAGGGGCGCATCGTCGTCAACTGGATCACCTCCACGGACCACAAGACCATCGGGTACATGTACCTGATCGCGTCCTTCGTGTTCTTCTGCTTCGGCGGCGTCATGGCGCTGCTGATCCGCGCCGAACTGTTCGAACCCGGCATGCAGATCCTGCAGACCAAGGAACAGTACAACCAGCTCTTCACCATGCACGGCACGGTGATGCTCCTGATGTTCGCGACCCCGCTGTTCGCGGGCTTCGCCAACGTCATCATGCCGCTGCAGATCGGTGCCCCCGACGTCGCCTTCCCGCGACTGAACGCGCTGGCCTTCTGGTTCTTCCTCTTCGGTTCCACGATCGCCGTCTCCGGTTTCATCACCCCGCAGGGTGCCGCCTCCTTCGGCTGGTTCGCCTACGCGCCGCTGTCCAACACCACCTTCAGCCCCGGCGTCGGCGGTGACCTCTGGGTCTTCGGCCTGGCCCTCTCCGGCTTCGGTACCATCCTGGGTGCGGTCAACTTCATCACCACGATCATCTGCATGCGCGCCCCGGGCATGACCATGTGGCGCATGCCGATCTTCACCTGGAACACCCTTGTCACCGCCATCCTGGTGCTCATGGCCTTCCCGCCGCTGGCCGCGGCCCTCTTCGCCCTCGGCGCTGACCGCCGCTTCGGTGCGCACATCTTCGACCCGGAGAACGGCGGCGCCGTCCTCTGGCAGCACCTGTTCTGGTTCTTCGGCCACCCCGAGGTCTACATCATCGCTCTGCCGTTCTTCGGCATCGTCTCGGAGATCTTCCCGGTCTTCAGCCGCAAGCCGATCTTCGGCTACAAGGGCCTGGTCTACGCCACCATCTCCATCGCCGCGCTGTCCGTCACCGTGTGGGCCCACCACATGTACGTCACGGGCTCGGTCCTGCTGCCGTTCTTCTCCTTCATGACGATGCTGATCGCGGTTCCCACCGGCGTGAAGTTCTTCAACTGGATCGGCACCATGTGGCGGGGTTCCATCACGTTCGAAACCCCCATGCTGTGGAGCATCGGCTTCCTGGCCACCTTCCTCTTCGGCGGCCTGACCGGCATCATCCTGGCCTCCCCGCCGCTGGACTTCCACGTCTCCGATACGTACTTCGTCGTGGCGCACTTCCACTACGTGGTGTTCGGTACCGTCGTGTTTGCCATGTTCGCCGGCTTCTACTTCTGGTGGCCGAAGTGGACGGGCAAGATGCTCAACGAGCGCCTCGGCAAGATCCACTTCTGGATGCTGTTCCTCGGCTTCCACGGCACCTTCCTCATCCAGCATTGGCTCGGCGTCATGGGCATGCCCCGCCGCTACGCCGACTACATGCCCGAAGACGGCTTCACCTGGATGAACCAGTTCTCCACGTACTCCTCCTTCCTGCTGGGCGCCTCGCTAATCCCGTTCTTCTGGAACGTTTACATCACCTGGCGGAGCAACGAGAAGGTCATGGTCGACGATCCGTGGGGCTTCGGTGCCTCGCTGGAATGGGCAACCTCCTGCCCGCCGCCGCGCCACAACTTCACCTCGCTGCCCCGGATCCGGTCCGAGCGTCCCGCCCTGGACCTGCACCACCCGGAGCTCGCCCAGAGCTACACCATCGACTCCCCGGCGCCGGCTGCTGCGACGCTCGGTAACGCCGACCAGAAGGACGCCTAACTGTGAAAATCGAATCTAGAATTTTTGGACTCGGTGTCTTCTTCTTCATCCCGGTCGCGATCGTCTATGGCTTCATGACGAACTGGAGCGAGTGGGTCGGCATCCTGGGCATCCTGCTGGTCGCCGGCCTGGCCGGCATGATCGGCGCCTACCTGGGCTTCACCGGCAAGCGCGTCGGCCTGCGTCCCGAGGACCGCAGCGACGCCGAGATCCACGAGGGTTCCGGCGAGCAGGGCCACTTCAGCCCCTGGAGCTGGTGGCCGCTGGTCCTGGGCCTCGCCTGCGCAGGAGGCTTCCTGGGCATCGCGGTCGGCTTCTGGATCACCTTCATCGCCGGTGGCCTGGCAATCGTGGCGCTGATCGGCTGGGTCTACGAGTACAGCCGCGGAGACCACGCCCACTAGGCACCGCACGGGCCTTCGCCCGGCACCGCTAACGACGACGGGGACCCCACCATCCGGTGGGGTCCCCGTCGTTTTTGTTTGTTACTGCTCCGCCAGCAGGGTGCCAAGGCCGCCCTCAGCGACCTTG